>NZ_QRKO01000007.1:0-102217 GCF_003471985.1 Collinsella sp. AM15-2
CCGAGACGGGCCCGGGCTGACAATTTCGACTGTAATGGACGTTCTTACATGGCTACTCTGCGGTGTCGTCGTCCTCGGGGAGTTGGGGAAACACGGCGTTTTTGGGCATGGAAACCTTGGCGAGCGAGGTGAGTTTTTTGCTCAATGCCGTGTCCGTCTTGACCAGGTCGCTGAGCGTCACGATCTTGTAGCCGTCGGCGACAAGGCCATCGATAATCTGCGGCAGCGCCTCGAGCGTCTGCTCGGCGCACTCATCGCTATCGGTGAGCAGCACAATATTGCCCGGCGTCACCGAGTCGAGCACGGTCGATACTTGCTCGTCAGCGCCGTTGAGCAGCCAGTCGCCCGAATCGATATTCCACGAAACCACGGCGGACACCAGGTCCATCGAATCGATCCAGTTTTGCTCGTCAAACGCGGCGTAGGGGGCACGCAGCAACATCGTCTCGACGCCGGTCGCCGACTTAATCGCCTCGGTGCCCTTCGTGATCTGCTTGCGCACCGTCTCGCGATCCTCGCCCTTGAGCGAATCATCGCTGTAGCTGTTGGAGCCGATCTCGCACCCGGCATCGACAATCGCTTTGGCAGTAGCGGGCGAGGCTTCCGCGGCATCGCCCGAAAGGAAGAACGTCGCCGTGACGCCCTTTTCCTTGAGCACCTGCAAGATCTGCTTGGTCGCGCCGCTCGGACCCTCGTCAAATGTCAGGGCCACGTACTTTTCGTTGCCCTTGGGCGCTACGCTTGCGCACTCGACTACGCAGTCGGTGGCGGGCACGACCTCGCCGCGGTCCTGCGTCTTGCCCGACTGCTCGCCGACCCATACCTCGGAGCGGCCCTGAACACCCCAGGCTTTGACATACTCAATGGCACCCGTGCCCTCGACCTTAAGCTTTGGCTCGATAGTCGTGGCCTGGACCTCGTGCTTTTCGTACGCGTTGCGGCCGTCCTTGACCGTCACCTTCTCGCCGCCCTCAAGTTCGCGACTATCCCATTTGCCTTGCTTCACGCGCTTGCCGTCGACCTTCACCGACAGCTTTTCGCCGCCATGGCGCTTAAGCACGCTGTCGTCGACGGCCAGCAGATCACCGGCGTCGTACGTTTCGGTCAGGCTTTGATCGTCGATAAGATTCTGCAACGTAGAGCCCACGCGCACCGCGGTCTTTTGCCCGTTGAGTTCCACGTCCACGCTGCGGTTGACGTAGCCCACGACGGCAGCGATAAACAGCACGAGCGCGCAACCCACGGCGATAAGCGCATAGGGCAGACGGGACGGTCGGCGCGGCGAGCGCCCGTTGCCGATGCGCGCGCTGCGATCGCTAAACCCACGGCTATGGTTGAGGTACATCGCGCCGGGCTTACGGCGACGTCGACGCTGACCGCTGGGCAGCTGCCCCAGGTCGCGGCGCGCCGTCGGACGCGCACCCGAGCGCCCGTTTAAGTTAGATCCGTTTTGGCGCATGTGCCCTCCCCCATAAACACAGCGAGCCGGAGCAACATGTCTCCGGCTCGCCTCCCATCATTTGGTACGTCTCTATTTGCTAGCTTTTGACGAGCCCCCGCTCGCCTTTTGATATTCGTCCTTAAAGGCCTTGAACATACCGCGCGTCTTGCCGAGCTGCTTGCCCAGTGCACGACTGCCCTTGTCCACGGCGACCGATCCCTTGTCATCGAGCACCTTGGCGCCCTTCTTGACCTTATCGCCTACCACGACACTGACCTCGGCAGCCTTGGCGGCCGCGCCGCCCGAATACCCGAGCGCCTTGACCTCGTCCGAGACAATCATCGCACCGTTCTCGTAGCCGCGCAGCATCGTCGGCGGCACCTGCGTGTCGCCCACCAGCACGCTCGAAGCGGCACCGGCGGTCACGTAGAACATCTGCACAATACCCGAGCGCGGCTTGAACTCAACGTCCGAGCAGTAGCCCACGACATCGCCCGATTCCGTGCGCACGTCCATGCCGACCCAGATGATGCAATCGTCCAGGTTGATATCGAGGCGCTTGGCTGCGGCGGCATCATAGGTGCCCTTGACGTCGTCGACCGCGACAGCACCCTCATAGACGCCGATGGCATCGAGCGCCACAAAGCGGTCGGGACGCTCGATCATACCCGCGATATCGGACTGGCGGACCATAAAGCCCACCACGCGCGTGCCGCCCGGGGTAAAGACGGGAAAGTGAATCTTGCCGAGCTTTTTAGGGCTGCGCGGCGTGCCGTCCTTTTTGGTGCGCTTGTCTTCGGCAGGTTTGCGGTAAACCTTGACGCCGACAAAATCCCCTGCGCGCATTATGCCTCGGTCGAGGGCTCCGTGGCCTCGGTGCCGGCCTCGGTGACGTTCTCGACCACGACGTCGGCAGCGGGCGTCACGTTGCCGCCCGAGATGGCATCGTTGAGCTGCTCGCGAAGCTGGTCCATGCGCTCGCGGGCCAGGTCGACCTTGGCGCGCAGGTCATCGGTCTTGGCGTCGACCATCGGACCAAAGTCGTTGACCGCGGCACGAGCCTCCTCGGCACTGTGCTCGTAGGTGTCACGCATGTTGTCCCAGGCATCGTTGGCGATATCGGCGGCCATGGCGCGGGTCTCGGCACCCGAGCGCGGGGCCAGAGCAACGCCGATGATAGCGCCGGCGGCAGCACCAAAGAGCGCACCGGAGACAAAGCTGAAAGTCTTTCCCATGATCATTCCTCTCCTGCGGGCACCTCGATGCCCACCGTTTGAATGCTGTCCATTATACCCGCAGCGCAACACTTGCCGTCGCGCTCATCTGCGTACGGTAAAAGCGCAGGTACATGATGGTGATAAGCGAGTGAGCCTACTCCTGAGGCGCAACCGGCATGGCCACCGTGGCGGCCGGGTCTTCGCCGGCGCCATCGACGAGCGGCAGGCTGCCCTCGTGCGCCGAGCCGGACGGAGCCGTTGCCGCACCGCCAAAGACGGCCGCGGGGGCCTCGTGGTTCTCGACGACCGCGCCCTCGGTATCGATTGGCATCTGCGGCTCGTCGTCAAAGCTCGGGACGCCTTGGGGCTCCGCAGACTCGGGCTCAGCAGGCGCCTCGGCAACGGGCTCAGCGTCGGCCTCGGCAGGAGCGTCGTGCTCGGGCGCATCCTCAGCCACGTCCTCGCCGTTCGCAGCGGCAACGGCCTCGTGCGGGTCCTTGCCCTCGGCCTCGGCGCGCATACCCAGCACCAGGTTGCGCAAGCCCGCAACCGTACCGTCCACATCGGGAGTGGGCTGGTCGGCGTGCAGGTACGCCCAGTCCATCATAAAGGTGGCCGAAGACAGCGCGCCGATGGCCAGCGCATCATCGGGGCACGAAAGCTCAATCTCAAAGACACGCTCGTCATGCTCGCTCACGCGCGTGCGACCGCACGAGATGCTGCCGGCAAGACCGGTCTCGTTCATGAGCTCGACCGTCACGTGCTCCAGCAGATGGCAAAGCTCGGTCTGGCCCATGCAATCCTGGAATTCGCGGCCGGAGTCGCCCAGGCACAGGTGCTTGGCAATCGCGGGCACCAGGTAGTACACGCGCGCCGTGGCCTCGATATCCTCCGAGGTCATGAGCGGCATGCCGGGGTTCACCAGCACGTGCGCGCAAATCTTGTCCTCGCTGACGGTGACCTTAAGGATGTTGAACAGGCCTGCCATAACTCTCCCCTACTCGTCCTTGCCCTACTCGTCGCCGTCGTGCGGATCCGCAGAGCCCGCACCCGACGCCGCCGGCTTCTCTGCCGGGGGCTCGGAATCCTTCTTATCGGTTTCGGCCGGAGCGATCACGCGAATAAGCGAGATACGCTGGCCACGCATCGACTGTACCTTGAACTTGTACCCCGCGACCTCAAACACCTCTCCGATGTCGGGCACCGAGTCGCAAAGCTCCAAAATCCAGCCGGCGATGGTCTCATAATCATCGCTTTCCTCGAGCGGCCAACCAAGCTCAATCGCGTCATCGCACGAAAAACGCCCATCGACGAGCCACTCGCGGCGCGAGAGGCGCGTGAGGTACTTGTTGTCGGGGTCGAACTCGTCCTCGATCTCGCCGACGATTTCCTCGACGATGTCCTCGATGGTGATGATGCCGGCCGTGCCGCCGTACTCGTCCACGACGACCACGATCTGGTCGTGCGAGGTCTGCATCTCGGACAGCAGCGGCAGGATGTCCTTGGTATCGGGCACAAAGGTGGCGTCGCGCAAAAAGTCGGCAATGGGCTGGTCGCCCTTGCCGTCGAGCGCGGGCTGGATCAGGTCCTTGATGTGCGCGATGCCCGCGACGTTGTCGGGGTCCTCGTGATAGACGGGGATGCGACTGAAGCCGGTCTGGCGCATGGTGGACAGCACGTCGGCGACTGTCTCGTCGTCCTCGCACATGGTGGTGTCCACGCGCGGCACCATGACCTCGCGAGCCACGGTGTCGCCCAGGTCGAAGATCTCGTGGATCATGCGCTTTTCCTCGTCGAGCAGGTCGTCCTGCTCCGAGACCATGTACTTGATCTCTTCTTCCGAGACGTTCTGACGGTCGTCGGCGCTCTTGATGCGCAGGATGCGGGCCAGGCCGTCGGAGCAGGCACCGGTCAGCCACACGAGCGGGCGGGCGATCTTTTGGAACACGGAAAGCGGTCCCACGACCTGCTTGGATACGCCCTCGGCGTTTGCGAGGCCGATGCGCTTGGGCACAAGCTCGCCGATCACGATGGACACAAAGGCGACCGCGACGGTGATGATGACCGGCGCCAGGCCGCGCGCGATGGCGGAAAGCGGCGCGATGCCAAAGCTCATGAGCCATGTGGCGAGCGGGTCGGACAGGCTCGTCGAGGCGACGGCGGACGAGGCGAAGCCCACGAGCGTGATGGCGACCTGAATGGTGGCGAGCAGCTGGTCGGAATCGGCGGCGAGCTGGACGGCGCGCTCGGCGCGCTTGTCGCCTTCCTCGGCCTCATGCTCCAGCACGGCGCGCTTGGCCGTGGTGAGCGCCATCTCGGACATAGAGAAGTAGCCGTTGATGAGGGTCAAAACGAGGGTAGTGATAAGGGAGATGGTTATGTCCATCGGGAGTTTCTCGAACCTCCAAGATTCGGGACGTCAGGTCAAAACGTTGATGACGGATACGGCAATTGCACCGGCGCCCAAACGAGGACGCGGGCGCGCAGGCGCGGTCGCTAGATTACGAAGAGAATCACCGCCATGAACTGGAAGATGCTGCCGGCGAGCACCCACAGGTGAAACACACTATGCAGATAGCGCACGTTTTTGGCGATGTAGAACGGCACGCCCACGGTATAGCACACGCCGCCGACAGCGAGCAGGGCAAGTGCCACGGGGTTGAGCAGCGACACGAGCTCGGGCAGCTTAAAGACAACGAGCCAGCCCATCAGCAGGTAGACCAGGCCGCTTACCCAGTGCGGCTGGCGCTCGCGCATAAAGCACTCGAGGGCGATGCCGATAATGGCGATGGCCCATACGGCGAAGAACAGCGCAGCGCCGCCGTCGTTTGCGAGCGTGATGAGGCAAAACGGCGTATAGCTGCCGGCTATGAGCAGGTAGATGCAGCTGTGGTCGATGATGCGAAACACGCGCTTGGCGCGCGCGGGTTGAATCGCATGGTAGAGCGTGGAGGCTAGGTATTCGAGGATGATGCTGACGCCATAGACAATTGCCGCGGCCATGTGGGCCGGGCCACCGCCGCGCAGTGCAGCGAATACGATCAGGAGCACCAGACCCGCAATACCCAGCAAGCAGCCGACACCATGGGTGACGGAGTTCATAATCTCCTCGCCCACCGTGTAGTGCGGAACGGCCGCGGCCTTGGGTCGCGGCTTGGAACTGTCGCTCGAATCGGACATGCCGGTTACATCCTCCAACGTAAAGAGTTCTCAACACTATATCAAAGCGTCTGGGTGCGTGCGAAATTTGCACCATACGTGACCCTTTGTTTACCCATTCTTTGCCTGTTGACGCATCAACGGTGAACGTCCATAATGCGCTTGCATTAAATGTTGATGTATTAACATCTTATAGGAAAGCTTCTTATGTCTCAAAACGCACGTTCCCATCGAAAGCTCAAGATAGCCGGCGTCGTTGCGCTGGTGGTTGTCATTGCGCTGCTCGGATTTGCCGGCAACTTTCTGTTTGACTTCGCGCTGAATCCCCGCGCGCCATACACCATGAAGATGATGCAGGACGGCAAGGACGGCAAAGAAAGTGAGCAGCCGGATGCCGAGGGAACCGAGGCGCGGGCGTGGTTTAAAGAGAATCGCGAGAGCAGCGGCCTCACCGCAGATGACGGGACCGAGCTTGCCGCCTGGTATTTTGCTGCGTCGGAGAGCACGCACGACTACGCCGTCTGCCTGCATGGATATACCAACGAGCCCATCGGTATGGCCCGATACGTCAAGCGATTCCACGACCGCGGCATGAACGTACTCGCACCCGCCGCCCGCGCCCACGAGCGTTCCGGCGGTGACTACATCGGCATGGGCTGGCCCGAGCGACTCGATGTCGTCGCGTGGATCGGGCGGATTGTTGCGGCCGATCCCAAGGCGCGCATCCTGGTCTTTGGCGAGTCGATGGGCGCGGCGACTGCCATGAACGTAGCGGGGGAATCTCTGCCCGCAAATGTGAAATGCATTATCGAGGACTGCGGCTATACAAGCGTTTGGGACGAGTTTTCCCTGCAGCTCAAGGATGTATTTGGCCTGCCCAGTTTTCCCTTGCTCGATGTAGCAAACTTGGTGTGCAACGTGCGCGCGGGCTACGACTTTCATAAGGCGAGCAGTGTGGAGCAACTCAAACACGCGACGGTTCCCATGTTGTTCATCCACGGCGACCAGGACACCTTTGTGCCGTACGACATGCTCGACCAAAACTACGACGTGTGCGCCAGCAAGGTCAAGCAAAAGCTCACCATCCATGGCGCCACCCACGCCAAGAGCGCGCAAGTTGACCCCGAGCTCTACTGGAATACGGTCGACGAGTTCCTCGACAAGAATTTTTAAGCAAATAGTACGGTTTACTGGTCTATCTGGCCCCTAGCACTTCCAAAAAGCCGCCCGTGGGCGCTGTGCTCACGGGCGGTTTTTACTAACGTTGCGCTACAAAAGCGCTTGATATGTCCAATAGCTAGGCGCTATTTGACCTCGATGAGCTCGTACTCGCTCGTGCCCAGGCCAATCTTCTCGGCATGCGCGATGCACGCGCGCCAGTCGGTGTCGGGATGCGTGATGCAGAAGGGATCCTTGGCCTGCTCGCCCTCCAGATGCGCGTGATTATGCTCCATCTTGGCCGCGCTGTCGGTAAGCTCGGTGTTAGGCAGCGGCTCGGACGCCAGGACGGCGTCGGCGCAGGCCTGGTCGATGGCGACCGGGTCGAAGCTCGCGAACATGCCGATGTCGTTGACGATGGGCGTGTCATTCTCGGGATGGCAGTCGCAGTTGGGGCTGATGTCCATGGCGAGCGAGATGTGGAAGCTCGGGCGGCCGTCGACGATGGCCTTGGTGTACTCAGCGATCTTGTAGTTGAGCACGTCGGCCGCGGCATCATAGTCGGGCTTGATGCAGTCCTGGTTGCACGCCGCAATGCAGCGTCCGCAGCCCACGCAGCGATCGTGGTCGATGGCAGCCACATGAACCGTGCGAGTGCTGCCGTTGGCAAGCTCGCGCTCACGCGTACCGTCAAACGTGATGGCGCTGTGCGCGCATATCTTCTCGCAGGCACGGCAGCCAACGCAGTTGGTGGTATCGACGCTCGGCTTGCCAGCGGCGTGCTGCTCCATCTTGCCGGCACGGCTACCGCCGCCCATACCCAGGTTCTTCATGGCGCCGCCAAAGCCGGCCTGCTCATGGCCCTTAAAGTGGGTGAGGCTAATCACGATGTCGGCGTCCATGAGTGCCTGGCCGATCTTTGCCTCGCGCACGTACTCGCCGCCCTCGACCGGAACGAGCGCCTCGTCGGTGCCCTTGAGGCCGTCGGCGATGATGATCTGGCAACCCGTGGCATACGGGGTAAAGCCGTTCTGGTAGGCGGTGTCGATGTGCTCGAGCGCGTTTTTGCGGCTGCCCACATAGAGCGTGTTGCAGTCGGTGAGGAAGGGTTTGCCGCCCAGCTCCTTCACGACGTCTGCGACGGCGCGGGCGTAGTTTGGGCGCAGAAAGCTCAGGTTACCCAGCTCGCCAAAGTGAATCTTGATAGCGACGAACTTGTTCTCGAAGTCGATCTGCTCAATGCCGGCGCGGCGAATGAGGCGTTTGAGTTTGTCGAGCTGGCTCTCGCGAGCATGCGTGCGCAGGTTGGTGAAGTACACCTTTGCCGGTGCTGCGGGTGCGGTTGCGGTCATAGATCTATCCCCTCGGTCTATATGGCGTTACAGGCATAGAGGATGGTACCCGTTGAAGTGGGGTTGAAGTCAAGCGCAACGCCGAGTCGCTAGGCACTCATTGGGGACAGACTTAAATGAGTGCTTGCCGCCCGGCCAGCGAGCCGGCGATCCGGCAAAGACTGTCCCCAACGACTAGTCGTTTAAGAACGTCCCCAATGACTACTCCTGCACCTTGAGGGCTTCGGCCAGGCTGACGCGCTTGATAGAGCGCGTGTGCAGCAGCGCCACGACCAGGTAGGTCGCAAAGCCGATGCCGATGCATGCAGCCATGGACCAAGCGGGCACGTAGATCTCGATATTGCCGTTGTAGGCGAGCAGCATCGAGCGGAAGATGGCCGTGAGCGAGCCAATAATGACCGGCAGGCTCAGCACGAGCGACGCCGCCACGCACAGCGTGATCGAGCGGATGTACAGATGCGAGATCTCGCTATCGCGATAGCCAAAGACTTTCATGTAGCTGATCGAACGGGCGCTGTGGTCGATCACCGCCTTGGTCAGCAGGTACATAAACAGCAGGAAGATAAACACCGCGAGCCCGACCATCATGCCGATCATTTTGCTCATCATGCCGATGAACTGGTCACCCACGGCGCGCATGTCGTCGGGCGTGGTGTCACCGGCAAAGTAACGAGCATCGAGGTCGAGCTTCTCGTCGCTCACATAGCCGTTAAAGTAGGCGGCGTCGTTGCCGAACAGCTCGTTAAAGTCATCGATGCTCGTATAGATATTCATGTCCGACTTTGAACCCCAGATGCAGTCCTTACCCGCGTACTCAAGAGAATAATCCCGAGCCTCGTACTTGTCGCGAAGCTCGACCTTCTGGCCCTCGCTCCAGCCAAACTTATCGAGCAGACCGCCGCCAAAGACGACGCGCCCGTCGCCGACGTTGAGGTCTTTCCAATAGCGCGAATGAGATGAAATGCCGTAGACAGAGATGGCCTCTGTGCCGTTTCCCTCGCCGCGGTCGTATTGCAGCTGGTAAACGGCATATTTCTCGGCCTGCGCGATTGCGCCCGCGCCGTTGTCGGTCGTGTTGATCGGGTGAATGTCGTCGTTGTCGGTGTCGATCTTAGAGGCCTTGTCGATCAGGTCGATGGCCTCATCGCGGTCGCAGCCGAGGGCATCGGCAAGGTCATCGAGGCGCGCATAAAGCGCATCTTTCTTGTCCTGGACCTTGGCGAGCGCGTCCTGCGCCGCGGCCAGGCTCTCGGCAGACGGAGATGCGGTCGCGGCATCGGCTGCCGTCTGCGCCGCATCGGCCGCGTCGTCAAGCTCGTCATCGGCATCCTGGGCGGCGGAGAGCAGCGCGCCGTCAATCGACTGCAAGCGCTCGAGCGCCGCCCACTGCCCGCGCTCCTCGGCAGTACCCTCAAGCTCTAGCGGAGCCTTGAGCGTGTACTGGTGCTCGGCGACCAGGCTTGTCTCCAGGTTGTCCGCATAGTGCGTCATCGTGGGCAGGATCGCCAGGCCAAAGAGCAGCAGCAGCGAGGCAAACGCAATGCCCACGAAGAGCGTGGCGAAGTTGCCCAGGTTGCGCAGGAAGATGCGCAGGCGAAAGCGCGAGACAAAGCCCATGCGCTCCGGCAGCTGCAGACCGCGCTTGGTGCCCGATTTGCCGCTCGCCTCGTGACGAAGGAACTGCAACGGCGTCTTGCCCATCTTGCGAAGCAGGCCCACCAGCGTGATGAGGATGAGCGCGGCAGCGGGAACCACGGCGCACTTCACAAAAATCTCCCAGCTCCAGTACACCTGGAAGGGAGGCAGGCTGTACGAACCGTAATAGAGGCCGCGCATGGGCTCGGTAAAGAACGCGACGCCGAGCGCGGTGCCCAAAAGCGCCGCGACCACGCCCACGATGGCGGGAAGTGCCAGGTAGTGCAGCACGATCTCGCGGCGGCGATAGCCGCTGGCGAGCAGCGTGCCAATGATGGCGCTCTCCTCCTCGATGGTGGCGTCGGTAAGGACCACAAAGACGAACGCCATGATCACGATGATAATGTTGAGCAGCGTCATCCACATCATGGAGTCGCCGTCTACGTCGTCGCGCGCGTAGCCAATACCCTGGTTGGAATCGGCGTCGATCAGATCGTCCACGCGCGCATCGGCATCGGTCAGCGCCTCGACCATATCCTGCTCCGCATCGATGCGATCCGCGGTGGGGAGGTCGCGATCGGTAAAAGCAAAGGAGTAGGTGTAGGCAGGTGCACCACCGGCATCCTCGAGCGCGGCAAAGCCGGCGTCGGTGACCTCGGCCACACCATAGGTGATGGTGTTCACCGTAAAGTCCGAATTGTTGAGGAACAGCGCCTGGCTATCGGGCTGGGTCATGATGCCGCAGATGGTGTAGGTGCGGCCCTCAAGCTCAACCTTATCGCCCACGACAAGGTCGTTGTTGGTGGCAAAAACTCGGTCGATAGCCACCTCATCGTCCGTCTTGGGCTGCTTGCCTTCGCAGTAGGACGCGATATCGACCTTGGTGCGGTGCGCATAGGTGCGCAACGTGCGCTTGGTGCCGTCGTCGCCGGCGGTCTTTTTGATGATGGCGTCGATGGAGAAATTCTTGTAGAGCGTGACGCCGCCGACGTCGTCGGCTGCATCCTCGGCTGCCTTGAGCTGGTCGTCGGTAGCCTCGAAGGAGGTGGTCACGCGGCCGTCCTCAATCGTGTACGCATCGCGCATGTCGTCGATAAGGCAACCGATGGAATGCGCCGCGAGCAAAAAGCCCGAGGTGAGAGCGATGCTCCCGCACATAAGCAAAAAGATGCCCAGGTACTTGCCGATATTGCGGCGCAGCTCGCGCGGGAGTCGCTTTGCGAGAGGTGTCATGGCATCGCCTACCAATCGAGCTCGGCGGCCGCAACGGGCGACTCGTTGAGCCCATCCTCGACGATGCGGCCGTCGCGCAGGCGCAGCACGCGGTTGGCCATGCGGGCGATGGCGGCGTTGTGGGTGACGATGATGATGGTGCAGCCGTAGGTGCGGTTAACATCCTCCATGAGCTGCAAGATTTCCTTGGATGTCTTGTAGTCAAGCGCGCCGGTGGGCTCGTCGCACAGCAGCAGGCCCGGGTTTTTGACGAGTGCGCGGCCGATGGCGCAACGCTGCTGTTGGCCGCCCGAGACCTGGCGCGGGAACTTGTTGCGGTGCTCGTAGAGGCCCAGCGAACGCAGCAGGTCGTCGACATTGAGCGGGTTTTTGGACAGGTGCGCCGTGACCTCGATGTTCTCCTTGATGGTGAGATCGGGCACCAGGTTGTAGAACTGGAAGACAAAACCCAGCTCACGGCGGCGATACTCGCCCAGATCGGTAGGTTTGAGCACCGTGAGGGCGCAGCCGTCCACCATGATGGAGCCACCGTCGGCATCCTCCAGGCCGCCGATCAGGTTGAGAAAGGTCGACTTGCCCGAGCCCGAGGGCCCCAGCATGACGCAGATCTCGCCGCGGTTGATGGACGTGTCGATGCCATCGAGTACCGTCAGGCGCGCATCACCGTCGCCGTAGTGTTTCCTGAGCCCGCTGACCTGGACATAGGCTTGCTTTGTCGACATGCTATCCCCCGTTGTTAGCCTTCTGCTACTTTTCTAGGGTAATAGTAAACCCAGGCGAACTATTTTTAAGCGACAGGCGCGATTTTTTCCAAACCAGTCATTGGGTACTCATTGGGGACAGACTTAAATGACTGAAACCACTCATTTAAGTCTGTCCCCAATGAATGCCGGGACTGTCCCCAAGTGCCGGCAGGAAAGGAACGTCCCCAAGTGCCGACATATTGGGACAGTCCTTGCCGGCACGACCGGCGGGCCGGCGAATCGACAAAGACTGTCTCCGATGACTAGCCGTTTAAGAACGTCCCCGATGACCAGGTAGCTAGGCGTGGGATTTGGCGCGGGTGAGGGCCAGGCCTACGGCGGCGATGGCGGCGGCGAAGAGCACCGTGACGCCCAGGTCGCAGGCGATGTCGCCCAACACGGTGGCCGTTAGATCCGAGGCAAGCGCCTTGCCGATCGCGTCGTTCACCCAAAACGTCGGCACAAAGTGCGCCACCGTCTGCACGGCCGAGCCCATGAGCGACAGCGGCATCCAGGCGCCGCCCAAAAACGTCATGAGCATGCCGAGTAAGTTGCCCACGCCGTTGATCAGCTCCTCGCGCGCGCCCAAGCTCGACAGGGTAAAGCCAACGGCCAGCGGCGTGCACGCCAGGGCAAGCGTCGCCGCCAGCGCCAGGCACACGCGACCCACACCGACCTCGGCGACCGCGCCGGCAAAGCCCACGACACCCACCATGCTCGACACGAACCAGATGCAGACGGTAAGCACCGCGGCAGCCGCGAACACAGCAAGCGAACGCTGGCGCTCGGAGACCGGGCCGGCCTCCATGCGGCGCACGCGCTCGGGCTCGTTCATACCCGAAAACACCAGTCCCACCGAAACGATGACCGATGAGATGATCGCGTACGCGCCAAAGTTGAAGTACGACTCGGGCGTGGCTGCGGCAGTCGAGTCAACCTTGACCTGCTCGATCTGGACCTCCGCGCGCTTTGCGGCGGCGTGCTCGGCGGTCTTGGCGACACTGGCCCCGGAGGCAGCAGGCTCAAGCACCGCCGCAGCGCCCGCGAGCGAGATCCACCGCGAAACCTCGGCAGACGAAAGCGCCGCCGCCATGGTGCCGGAACCGTAGGTCACATCGAGCTTGGGCAAGTCCTCCCCCGCACGGGCGGCCGCAACAAGATCGTCCTCAAACCCCTCCGGGATAAAGAACACGCAGTCGGCGCTGCCCTTGGCGCTGTTGCTCTTGGAGAGCGCGTCCGCAAGGTCGTACGTGTCGTCGCCGACGCCCGTGACCAGGTCAAAGCGCGAACCCAGGTGCCTGGTAAGCGCACGCGAAAGATCGCTGCCGTCGCGGTCGACCACAATCACGTTGGCGTCGTAGGGCTTGTACTCGGTCAGCTGCGACGAGTTCCAGCTGACCGAGGCCGCAATGAACACGCCCATGAGTGAAATGAACACCGTGTAGATGAGCAGGTAGAACGGGTGCGCGAGCGCCATGCGAAGCGCGGTCTTAAAGGTGCTCATAGCGGCTCCTTCCAAAGATCAGCGTAGCGGCGGCGACAAACACCAGGGCCATGAGGACAAGCGCACCGGCGCGAACGACAAAGGGACCCAGATCCTCAAAGAAATACAGGCGGTTGAACATATCGCAGATGAGCTTGACGGGGTTGAGCCAGCACTCGGCCGGACAGGCGCGGGCAACATCGTCGGCAAGCGCCATCGCCGGCTCGCCGTAGAGTCCGGCGAACAGGGCGCACGTGGTGGCAAAGCCCGTGAGGATGCCCGATTTGGACGCCTTGCCGCCCTTAACGGGAAGCGTCCCCACAAAAAGCCCCAGGCCCGTGGCAGCAAGCGCGGATGCGGCGCCGCCCGCCAGGCACAGCCCCTCGCGCCCGCCAAAGTCGATGCCGACCACCAGGCGCACGTAGCCGATCGCGATCGCCATCGAGGCAAATGAGACCAGCCACGAGCCGACAAAAATGCCGGCCAGCGACGCCGTCTTGGAGACGCCGCCCACGCAGCGGCGCGCGCCGAGGCCGGACAGATTGGGCTGCAGATCGACGACGGCCAGGGCCGCAAACTCGGAAGACATCATCGCGACCAGGCCAAAGAGCGCGTAATAGTAGATGGTCGTACCGTCGGGCGTGGTGCGCGTAAGGCTCACGCGGCGAGTGCCGCCCTTAAGCGACAGGGCGCGCGCAACCGCCTCCGGGTCGGCGAGCGCCGCCGGGTTGTCCTGGGCAATCTGGCGCATGAGCTCGGCATTTTGCGTATACGAGCTCGCCACCGTCTCCAGGATGCTGCGGTCGGTGAGCACCGTACTGGCGCGCGAGCTATCGTAGCTCGAAAGCAACGTAAGCTTGGGCGCGCCCGCGTCGTCGACCGTGTAGACGCCCGCAACCTCGCCGGACTTGAGCGCATGGTTCGCCTCGGCCGCGTCGTCGCACTCGTGGATCTTAAGCAGCTGGTCGTCGCCCTCCTTGGCAAGCGACGTCGCCACGTCCTTAAAGGTCGAAGCGTCCCAGGCCTCGTCGGCGACAACGGCTACCGGCACCGGATCGACCTTGCCGTCGGAGCTGAGGTTCGCAAACATAAACATGAACATCGTGGAAAGCGCAATGGGAAAGAGCGCGCCCCAGACCCATGTGCTCGGCCGGCGCAGCAGCGTCTTGACCGTGATAATGATGGTGTTGATCATGGCTGCCCCCTAGTCGCGTAGCTCGCGGCCGGTGATCTCGAGGAACACGTCGTTGAGGGTCGGCGGCTCGCTCCACACGCGACCGAGTGCCACGTCGGCGGCGCGCAGCGTGTCAAGGATGTCGACCAGATTATGTGGGCTCGCCTCGCAGGTGCAGATGAGCTCGCCGCCGGACAGCTCAACCGAAAGCACGTGCTCCAGAGCGCGCAGCCGCTCGACCGTGGCGGGCTCGACGGCGCCGACCTCGACGGTCACGCGCTCGCCCATCTGAATCATGCGCTTGAGCTCGTCGTTGGTGCCCTGCGCCAGCACGCGGCCGCCGTCCATGATCATGATGCGGCTGCAGATCTGCTCGACCTCCTCCATGTAATGGCTGGTATACACCACCGTGGCGCCCTCGTCGCGCAGGCGGCAGATGCCCTCCAGAATGGCGTTGCGGCTCTGCGGATCGACTGCCACTGTGGGCTCGTCAAAGAAGATGAGCTCGGGCTTGTGCGCGATGCCGCAGGCAATGTTGAGACGGCGTGCCAAGCCGCCCGAGAGCTTTCCGGGGCGAAACTTGGTAAAGTCGCCCAAGCCGACAAAGTCGATCGCCTCGTCCACCAGCGCGCGGCGGCGCTTGCGGTCGTTGACGTAGAGGCTGCAGAAATAGTCGATGTTTTCGCGCACGGTGAGCTCGTCAAACACCGCCACCTGCTGTGGCACCACGCCGACGCGACGCTTAAGGTCGTAGCGGGTGGGCGTCATGGGCTCGCCGAACAGCTCGATGGTGCCCTTGTCGTAAGCGAGCAGCTGCAGGATGCAGTTGATGGACGTGGTCTTGCCCGAGCCGTTGGGGCCCAGCAGGCCAAAGATCTCGCCAGGGGCAATACTCAGGTTAAAGTGGTCGAGCGCGATAAGATCGTCGTAGCGCTTGACGAGGTTTTCGACGTGGACGATATCTGTCATGAGGCGGCCCTTCTGTTGGTCGTGGCCCGGTACGATTGCATCATCGCAGGAGAGGACGGCGCGCACCAGTGAGCTTTGTCACGAGTGCGAGGGGGCAGAGGCGAAACCCCCGCTCGCGCGAGCGATCGACGCCGCTTTGCCGCGCGGGAGGAATGTCACGGTTGCCCCGGGCGGCGCCTCCCCCGCGCGCAGCATCGCGTACAATACCCGTATGAACAGGCTTTTCGACAAATCGATTGTGCTGGCGTGCTGTATTGCGGCCGCCATGGGTCTTGCCGTGGACGCTCGTCTGGTTGTGGCGTTTTGCCTTGGCGTTATGGCCACCTCGGCGTCGGAAGTCGCACGAGAAGAACACGCCCATCGCGCGAGCGAGGCCGCGAGCTACGCTTACATCATCGCTGCCGTCTTCGTGCCGCCATTTATGCCGTTCGCACCCCTTGCCTTCTATGACATCGCGCGACGCGTGCGCCGTGAACGCATCTGGCCCGCGCTGGCGATTGGCGCCGTGTTTGTCTGCGCGCTTGTCGCGGACCTTCGTGGCGGCGTGCTCACCACCCGAACGCTGTTGCTAACCGCCATCCTTTCGATCGCTGCCACGTTGCTGTCGCTGCGCACCGCGCAGCTGGAGCACGAACAGGATCGCATGCGTCGCACCCGCGACAAGCTGCAAGAACGCGCCCTGGTACTCGAGGCACGCAACCGCGACCTCGCCGACCGCCAGGACTACGAAGTCGAGCTCGCAACGCTCGCCGAACGCGCCCGCATCGCGCGCGAGATCCACGATAACGTGGGCCACCAGCTCACGCGCGCTTCGCTCCAAACCGAAGCCTTGCGCGTGGTCCACGCCAACGAGCCCGGCGTCGCCGCCGATTTCGCCGATGTCAAACGCACGGTTGACGAGGCGCTCCAGCTCGTGCGCGCCAGCGTCCACGCGCTCAACGACAATGCAACCAACCTCTCCGTGCAGCTCGAGCGCATCGTTGAAGGCGTACGCTCGGACAGCGGCCCACAGATTGAGCTTGAAGTTTTGGCCGAGCATGCGCCCGCCAACGTCGCCAACTGCTTTGCGGCGGTCCTGCGCGAGGCGCTCTCCAACACCATGCGCCACGCTTGCGCCCAGACCGTCACCGCACGATGCATGGAGCATCCGTCGTTTTACCAGCTCATCGTTACCGACGATGGCGTGGGCGGGGTCCAAGCAATCGGCCGTGGCGCCGCGGAGGGCATGGGGCTCGTCTCCATGCGCGAGCGCATCGAGGCGCTTGGCGGCACCTTCACCGCCGGTCCGCGCGCCGGCGCCGGCGGCTGGCGCGTGTTTGCCACCGTTCCCAAACAGCAAGGAGATGAGGACCGATGAGGCTCATAGTTGTCGATGACGACCACTTGGTAGTCGATTCACTCAAGATTATCCTAGGCGCCCAGCCGCAGATCGAGGTGGTGGGTACCGGCGCCAATGGCGACGACGCGGTCGCGCTCTACGCTGAGCACACGCCCGACATCGCGCTGCTCGACATTCAGATGCCGGGGCGCGACGGACTTTCGGCGGCACGCGAGATCCTTGAGCGCGACGCTGCGGCGCGCGTGGTGTTTCTGACGACATTCTCGGATGACGAGTACATTGTGTCGGCGCTCAAACTGGGCGCCCGCGGCTACTTGATTAAAACCGATGTCGCCGTCATTCCTCCGGCGTTGGCGCAAGTCATGGACGGCAAACGCGTGCTCGAGGGTAAGGCGATCGAAGATGTTGACTTTGACGGGATGGGCGACAAGACGGGCACGCCCCGCCGGCCCGCAGCCTTTGCCAGCCTGACCGACCGCGAGTTCGAAGTCGCCGAGCTCATCGCCCGCGGCCTCGACAACAAGGAGATTGCCGCCACGGCTTATATGGGCGAAGGCACCGTACGCAACCACATCAGCTCAATCCTAGCCAAAATGGGCCTACGCAACCGCACGCAGATCGCCATCGCCTACCTGCGAGGGTAGTTGCCCAACGAACGACCCGGCATAACAAAACGGCTGCTACCGATTTAATGCTATTTCAATACTATGCCGGTTTACTACGACGAATCGCCCACCTTCGACCATGGTAAATTGCGCGCTTGCAAAACCGCAGGTAGAACGCTTGCAATATTTAGAAAAATGCAGTCATGGTCGGGAATGCCGAATTCATCGTAGTAAACCGACATAGTTTTGTTCGCGACGGCCCTGCACGAGTGCCTCCGCAAGCCTCGCGGGACCAAAATGATCCTTTTCCTTCCGCCCGCGGAGATCGGCAGACGGCGCCCGCCACGAAATGGGCCCATCTACTACGTTTGACTCGATACCCCCGCCCATAACCGCTTTTCATGCAAAATCGCAGGCGTTCTACCTGCGGTTTTCATTTCACATTACTTGCCGTGGTCGAGGGTAGCGGCTTAAACGTAGTAGATGGGCCCATTTCGTGGCAGACGGGTCACGCGGCGGTACTCGCGAGGCCAAAAAGGTCCGTTTTCCTCCGTCCCCGAGGGATCAGGGGCTGGTACTGATATGGTGTCATTTCAAAACTGTGTCGGATTACGGGGCTAAAGTCGGAACCCTCATCCATACCTTCATTTTTTGAAAAACGGCAGGCTATCTACCTGCGGTTTTGTTTTTGCGATTTTCTATATGGTCGGAGGTTCGCCATCCAGCCCCGTAATCCGGCATGGTTTTGTTAGCGGCGGCCCAACCGCGCGTTCACGCGCGGGGCCGGTGGGGCAATTTTGCCCCACCGGCCCCGTTTTCGCGCTATTCCGGCTTGGTTTCTACCGTGGGAGTCTTATCCGCCGCAACCGGAGTACGGGCGGTGTCCATAGTCAGGCAGTGCTTGGGGCAGCTCTCGATGCACTCACCGCACACCACGCAGGCATACGGGTCGATCGACCACGTTCCACCCTTGCGATCGACTGCGAGCGCGCCCGCCGGACAGCGACGCGCACACATGCCGCAGCAGATGCACGCGTCCATGTCGTTGACGATATGCCCGCGCAAGCGCTCGGGCGCCGTCAGTTTCTCCTGCGGATAGCACACCGTGACCGGCTGCTTGACCATGGAACCCAAGGCCGTCTTGGCGAATGTCAGCAAACTCATGCCGCGCCTACCTTTCCGTGCAGCTAATGCAGGGGTCGATGGTCAGGATAATCATGGGCACGTTGGCAATGAGCACGCCCTGCAGTGCATGCGTCAGACCCGCCAGGTTCTGCGACGTCGGCGTGCGCACGCGAAAACGGTCCAGGTTCTTGGTGCCATTGCCGCGCACATAGTAGTACGCCTCGCCGCGCGGCTGTTCAATCACAACCTCGCCGCGTGCGCCGTCGGCCGGCGTGAGCTTGGTGCGTCCACCGATGCCGTCGTGCGGAATCTTGCCCACAAGCTCCTTGATAATGTCCATGGCCTGCGTGACCTCGGCACAACGCACCTGGCAGCGGGCATAGCAGTCGCCGTCGGTGGCAACAATGGGCTCAAACGCAGCCAGATCCGCATAGGCGCCGTCGCCAAACATGCGCACGTCATAGTCCACGCCCGAAGCGCGCCCAAACGGGCCGACCATCGACAGATCCAGCGCGTCTTTTTTGCTGATCACCCCCACGCCATGTAGGCGTTCGCCGCAGCTGTCGTCGTCCAAAAACGTATGCACCAGGGCCTCGTAGTCGGGACGCATGGCGTCGAGCGTCTGGACAATGCCCGCCAGCTCGGAATCCTCAATGTCGTGTTTAAGGCCGCCGATTTCGTTGATCGACAAAATCACGCGGCCGCCGCAAGTGCTCTCAAAGATCTTGAGAATCTGCTCGCGCAGGGTCCACGAACGATAGAACAGCGCCTCGAAGCCAAAGGCATCGGCGAGCAGGCCCAGCCACAGCAGGTGCGAGTGAATGCGCGAAAGCTCATGCAGAATGGTGCGGATATACTGCACGCGGCCGGGCACCTCGATGTCGAGCATGCTCTCGCAGGCGCTGGCATAGCCGTAGCTGTGGCCCACGGCGCAGATGCCGCAGATGCGCTCGGCGATGTAGCCAAACTGGTGCATGTCGCGCTTTTCGGTGAGCTTCTCGAGTCCGCGGTGCACAAAGCCGATCTGCGGAATTGCCTCGAGAACGTGGTCGTCCTCGATCACCAGGTCCAGATGAAGCGGCTCGGGCAGCACCGGGTGCTGCGGGCCAAACGGAATAACGGAGCGATGTGCCATGGACCTTACGCCTCCTTTTTCTGCTTGTCACGGGCGGCCTTTGCGGCAAGCGCCGCACGGACCTTGGCCGCTTTCTCGGGATCCATGGCGGCGAGCTTTGCCTCCATCTCGGCAGCCTTGAGCGCGGCCTTAGCAGCGGCATCGTCATGCTGAGCATCGGAGCCGACAGCCGCAGCGGGCTGAGCGACGGCAGCGTCCGCAGCGCCCTCCCCCGTAGCGGCCGTGGCAGCGGCGGCCTTCTCGGCCGCAGCCTTGCGCGCCTTGGCCTCGGCAGCGGCACGGACCTTCATGGCCTTCTCGCGCGCGGCCTTCACCTCGGGTGTGATAACGCTCATGGGCTCGGCAGTCGAGACCTGGTAGAAATAGCCCTTAAAGTCGATCTGCATGTCGGTGATGGCAAGCCCAAACAGATCGTGTGCCTCGTTCTCAAACGGGAACACCGCCGGATAGTACGAGCTGATGGACGGAATCTCCTGGTACTGGTCGATACCCTCGACCACCAGATTCTCGATCGCATAGCTGCCGTCCCGCGCGATCTGCTCTTGCGCAGCACGAACGTTGATAAACGTATAGATCAGGCGATACGTGCCGTCGTCGACGTTGCGCTCGGCGTGCATTTGCACAAAGCGCGCGCCGACGCCCTTGAGCGCCTGGACATGCGACAGGAGCTCATCGATTCCGACGGTGGTATAGATAGCCTTTTGCATTACTCGGCCTCCTTTGCAGCGGCGAGCACACCGTCAGCCGTGCCTGCGTCGACACCGGCCCCGGCCCCCGCAGCAGCCACAAACCCGTCCTCGCCCAGCTCGACGCCACCATCCCAGGTAGCGGCACCGCCCACGGTAAGCGGATCGCCACCAGCGCGCATCACGGCCTCCTTCTGATCCAGGATGCCGCACGCCTCCACAATGGCATCGATCACGGTCTCGGGGCGAATGGCGCATCCGGGCGCGTACACGTCCACGGGAATCGCGCGGTCTACGCCACCGATCACGTTGTAGGCATCGCGGAACACGCCGCCCGAGCATGCGCAAATGCCACAGGCCACCACGCACTTGGGCTCGAGCATCTGGTTGTAGATCTGGCGCACGACGGGCAGATTCTGCGCGTTGACCGACCCCGTCACCAAAAAGATATCCGCATGCTTGGGATTGCCGGTGTTGACCACACCAAAACGCTCCGCATCAAACAGTGGGGTGAGCGAGGCCAGCACCTCGATATCGCATCCGTTGCAGCTCGAGCCGTCGTAATGAATAACCCACGGCGAGCGCGACATTTTATGATCCATGGATGCCGCCTCCTAAATAAACACGTCGACGAGAATGGGCATAAGGTTGAGCAGGCCAAACACCAGCGCCACGCCCCATCCGAGCTTAAAGCAGCTGCGCCAGGTGCTGCGCGCGAAGGTGTTGTCGATCAGCACCTCGACAAAATACGTCGCGACCATCACGACCAGGGCTACGACCCAGCTCACCGGGTTGTCCCAAACAAAGAACATGCCCACCCACATCAAAAACAGCACGGTCTCGCACCAGTGCATAAGGGTCATCTTGGCCAGCGTGCCGCCGCTCATCTCGGTGGCGACGCCCTGGACAATCTCCTGATGTGCGTGATGCGAGTACGAAAGGTCAAACGGCGACTTGCGCAGCTTGATGGTAAGCACCGCGAGCAGCGCGAGGAAAATGGGCGCGCTGTACACGATGATGGGGGCCGACTGCCCCGTCACGGCGATGGAATCGAAGCTGTCGGTGGCAAGGTACAGGCCCACGCTCATCAGCAGAACGGCGGGCTCGTAACTCATAACCTGCAGCAGCTCGCGGTCGGCGCCGACCTGGGCAAACGGACTTTGCGTCGAGGCGGACGCCAGCACCACAAAGATCGCGGCGAGCGTCACCATAAAGGCGCACAGCAGCGTGTTGGAACCCGACACAAAGATGCCGCCGCCCACGACGGTAAAGATGAGCGCGCACGCCATGTAGGTATCGTCCATGGTGTTTACGCTGGCAGGGGCCTTGCGCAGCAGCTTGGCAACGTCGAAGAAGGGTTGCAGCAGGCGCGGGCCCACGCGGCCCTGCATGCGGGCCGAAAGCTTGCGGTCAAGGCCGTCAATCAGGCCACCCACAAGCGGCGCAATCAAGGCAAACGCCACGGTGCCAATAAAAATGCCCACGACACCCGAACCTTCGAAATACTTACCGCGCAGCACCGAGGGCGCGCTCATGGCAAGTCTCTCGGGCCCAATCCACGCGCAACACAGCAGCGCAAACAAGATAATGCTGCAGCACACGACGCTACCCGCGGGGCCAATACGCTTCTCGCCAAGGGCGTCCTCCGAGTACCAATTGCGCTTTTCGGCCTTCACCTCGCGTCCCATCGAGCCGCGGAAATGGCGATATTTGTCGGTTCCCACACCCGAAAGATATACGTTTACGTGCGGTTTGTTGCTCACGCGGAATGAAGTCAGCAGCACCACGGCGATAAACGCCACGATAACCACCATCAGATACATGGCGTCCTTGCCAATAACGTACGGCACGCGGCCAAACACCATGGCCAAGTAAGGCGACACCAGACCGCTCGAGATAATCGGGAACGCCACGCAGCACAGAATCAGCAGCGCGGCGATGGTGTTGAGCGCCATCCATTCGGTCTTATGGACATTGACCTCAACGTTTTGAGCCGTGGGGTCGACGCCCGAAAGCTTGGCGAGCCACTTACCCCAGAAGAAGAACGTCGCGGCCGAGCCAAAGGCCAGCACCATGATCATGAGCACGTTGCCGGTCTGCGCAAACGCCACCAGGGCGCCCCACTTGGACACGAGCATGCCAAACGGCGCCACAAACATGCCCATGATGCCCAGCATCATCAAACGCGTCAGGTGCGGCATGCGGCTGAACATGCCATCCATGTCCTCGATATCGCGGCTGCCGATATGATGCTCGGCCGTGCCCACGCACAGGAACAGCAGCGACTTGGCCACCGTGTGGAACAGGATTAGGAAGATGGCCGCCCATACGGCCTCGGGCGCGCCGACACCCAAGCAGGCACTGATGAGTCCCAAGTTGGAAATGGTGGAGTACGCAAGCACGCGCTTGGCGTTGCTCTGCGAGATCGCCATGAGGGCAGCGAGCAAAAACGTGATGGCACCCACACTCGTGACCATAAAGCCAGTCACGGGATAGATGGCATAGAGCGGGCTCAGCTTGACCATCAGGAACACGCCGGCTTTGACCATGGTTGACGAGTGCAGCAGGGCGCTCGTGGGAGTGGGGGCAACCATGGCACCGAGCAGCCAGGTATGGAACGGCATCTGCGCGGCCTTGGTGAGTGCGGCGAGCGACAGCAGAACGACCGGCATCACTAGCAGCGCGGATTGTGCGGTTCCGGCGCCGGAAAGCTCGATCATGCCCGAGATGGTCAGCGGCATGCCGTTAAGGTGCAAGAACATAAGGCCCACCAAAAACGCGATGCCGCCCAGCATGTTGAGGATGATCTGGGTAAAGGCGTTTTTGATGGCCTCGGACGTGCGCGTGTAGCCAATCATGAGGAACGAGCACACGGTGGTGATTTCCCAACCGCAGAACAGCCACTCCAGGTTATCGCTCGTCACGATGACGAACATGGCCGAGAGGAACAGGAACATGAGCGCCAGGAACTGCGGGCGACGGTCGGGCGCGGTCTGCCCGCGCAGCGCTGCCTCGTGCTCGTCGTGGGCCTGGAAGTCCTTCATGTAGCCCAGGGCGTACACGCAGATTAGGCTGCCGACGATGCCGACGGCAAGCACCATGATCACACTCATGTAGTCCAGGTAGAGCGGCGTCGCCGTGACGGCTTCGGTCGCGGGCAGCGTCATGGCCGCAAAGGCGACCGAGCCCACCAGCTGGACTATGCCGAGCACCGTGGTGAGCGCGTTCCTATATTTGTACGCGTTGCACAGGATGACGGCGCACAGGATGACATCGATGACGGAGCTGATGATGGAGAGCACATGCGAGGTGCCCGGTGCCACCTCAAAGCTCTGCGGACCCGTGCCAAAAAACATGACGGCGACTACAACTGTCACCGCCATAATAATGCCGGAGCCTACAAGCCCTACCGCATCGCGGGCGCGGTCACCGCGCGCGAGCAGCATGCCCAGCGCCGGTACCAGCGGAAACAGGGTAAGGAAATACAGTAGCGTCATACCATCACTCCCCCATGCAAAAACGCTGCAATTGTTTAACGTTATAGCTCAGTTGAGGAGTAGCGGCGGCGGGTTTTCGGTCAACTGGGGAGTTTTAGGCGTACGGGGTAAGGGCACGTCCACTTTGGAGCAGAGAGGCGACACTCCCGCTGTCGCAGCGACGGGCGCACGGGCCACTGCGCGCGGTTTATTAACCACGTTGGGGGATGTCCCGATAGGCTCGCGGCGGTCCGAAAAGTTAGCGCGGCAAGAAAAATGCGCCCCCGTGGGCGCACCCTCTTGCTGCTCTGCCTGCTTAACGCGCGGCTTGCGACCGCGCGGCTTATCGATAAGCGCGTCGGCGCCGCCATCGCGATACTGACGACACCAAGCCTTGACCGAAGACTCGCTGGGAATCTTGTGCTTGATCATGGCCTCGCGAACCGTCAGGCCGTTTTCCAGACGGTCCTTAACCACGGCGAGCTTTACGTCGTACGAATAGGTGTGATGGCGAGCGCCCGCATTGAGCACGGCGTCGGCACCGCCCACGGCATATGCGCGAGCCCACTGACGAGCCGTGGCCTGGGGAATGCCGAGCTCCGCGGCGAGGGCACGATGACCGACCCCCTCTTGGAGGACCTCGACGGCGCGCTGCCTAACCTCGGGCGCATGCGTGCGAGTCCTTGTTGCTTCTGACATACCTGCCACTTCTACTTCTTAGCCTTAAACGTTAAATTGCTTTCTTACGTACGAGTTAGATAGTAGCATTTTACTGTTTGTTCAAAGCAGTTAATTAAAATAGACGCGGCGTTATCTGGGCATTTGACACCAATTTACGACATTTCTTTATCGATTATTTACGCTGGTAGCTAGCTCGCAGCCAATCGTCATTCGCTTGCCAACAAAATTGACATCTCTTTATGTCCTTTGGTATAGAAAATATAATTATTAACCCCTCCCCAAATAATTTTGAGCGGTCTGCAAGGCAGTAGGCGTCCTCACTCCTCATGATTAGTGCGCATTGCCATCCACCGGAGCAAAACAAAAAGGGCGGGACCTGCTGCGCTTGCAGACCCCGCCCCGGTTGACACCCGATGGGACGCGGCCGGGCGAGACAGATCCGTGCTACTGCCTCGCCTGGCCGCGATGTTCAACTATAGCTCGTTGGCCGCGTGATATGCCGTGCGAATGGCGCTCGCGATATCGGCGGTGCGCTCGCCCGAGCAGTCGCCCACGCAGGTCACGGGCACCGTCACGCCGTCCAGGTCAAACGCATTGGCCTTGGAGCCCACGGCCATCACCACGTAATCGCAGGCGATCTTCACTGGCTCCTCGGCGCCGTCCTCGGTGGTGCGCACGGCCTCCACGCTCTCGTCGGTAATGGCGGTCAGGCGCGTCTTCACGTGCTGTTCCACGCTGTGCTCGGCAAAGTCGCTCATAATCAGAGGCAGAATAGTCTCGGACTCGCCCGCGGCAATCTTGTCGAGCATCTCCACGATCGCCACCTCGCAGCCGTGCTGCAGCAGGTACTCGGCAGTCTCGGTGCCCACCAGGCCACCGCCAATGACGGCGACGCGGCCGCTGAGCTCCGCCTTGCCGGCCAGCACGTCCCAGCTCGAGACGACCTTCTCCGAATCGGCACCCGGAACGGGGATGACCACGTCGTGCGCGCCCACGGCCACAATCGCGGCGTCGGCGGCGTTGAGGTCCTCAGCGGTAGCGGCATGGTTGAGCTCAACCTTCACGCCCAAGCCAGGCAGAATCTTCTCGTAGTACTCGACCGAGCGCATGATCTCGTCCTTGCGCGGAGGCGCGGCCGCCAGCACAATCTGGCCGCCCAGATGATCGCTCGCCTCGTAGACGGTCACGTCGTAGCCGCGCTTGGCCGCCACGCGCGCAGCCTCCAGGCCGGCGATGCCGCCGCCCACCACGGCAATCTTCTTGTCACCCTCGCCCGGCTTGATGGCGACGGTCGCCTCGTCGCCGTTCTCGGCATTGAGCACGCACGAGATGTACTTGCGGTTTTGAATCGCGTCGACGCAGCCCTTGTTGCAGTTGAGGCACTCGCGGATGGGCTCACCCGTTGCGGCCTTCAGCGCAATGTCGGGGTCGCACATGAGCGAGCGGCCATAGGCGATGATATCGGCCGCGCCGTCTTCCAGAATCTTCTCGCCGGCCTCGACCGAAACCACGCGGCCGACGGTTGCCACCGGCACGGAGACCAGGGCCTTGACGCGCTCAGCCACGGGCAGCGTCCAGTTGTAGGGCATGGCGCCCATGGGCGGAATGGTGTCGCCCATGTTGCCGGTGTGGTTTGCCTGCGCGACCTGAATCATATCGATGCCCGCTCCCTCGAGCAGCTTGGCAAACTCACAGGCCTCGTCGGGCTGCAGGCCGCCCTTGCCGCGCGGCGTGCTGTCGGGGTTCTCCATGATCACGGGGAGCTTGTACTCCACCATCAGCTGCGGCGCGGCTTCCTTAATGGCGGCGACAACCTCCAGCGCATAACGGACGCGGTTCTCGAACGAGCCACCGTACTCGTCGGTGCGCTGGTTGAGGATGGCCGAGCACAGCGAACCCACCAGACGGTCGCCGTGGACCTCGATGGCGTCGATGCCGGCCTGCTGCGCGCGGGCGGCCGAGGCGGCGATAGCCTCCTTGATCTGGGTGAGCTGCTCTACGCTCGCCTCGTTCACAAAGTGCTGCATATCGTGGTGCAGCTTGGCATATGCCTGCTTGCGGATCTCGTTGGACTCGGCCATCTTGGCGGCAAAGGCCTCCTCGTCGCCGGCGGCCTTGGCCTCCTGCGCGGCCTTGGCGGCGGCCATGGAACCCATGACCATGCGGCCGACGCCGGGCACGTCGTACTCGGGATGAAACAGCTGCAGGGCGATCTTGGCGCCGTGCTTGTGAACGGCGTCGGCCGGGGCCTTAAACGTGGGGATCTGAGCGTCGGTCGCCAGCTTGGGCGTGGGGCTTGCGGTCATAACGGGAGCGACGTCGCCGATGACGATGTAGCTCACGCCGCCACGGGCCAGGCGCTCGTAAAAAGCCAGGCTGCGCTCGCCGATGGAACCGTCGCGCTCCTCGTAGCCGGTGGTTAGCGGCGGGAACATAATGCGGTTCTTGAGCTCAAGGGGGCCAACCGTAATGGGCTGGAGCAGCTTGGATGCAGGTGCGGTCATGGACATTCCTCTCTTGTAGGCGCGGCGGCGATGTTGCCGCGTAGTTGTCTAGAGGATATGGCATGGGAGCACAGTGGCGCAACGGAAATCGGCAGACAGCAGGTAGCGGCAGGTGGATGGGGCGGGGCCGGCTGCCGGTTTGTCTCGATCTGTAACAGTAAGACCCTATTTTGCCGAGCAACTGTTACAGATCGAGACAAACCGAAACCGTCCCGGCGGAAAATCTCAATCTGTAACATCTACAGGCCAAAAACGACCCTAGATGTTACAGATCGAGACATTCCTCTCGACCCATCCTCAACAATCTAGATCTGTAACATCTGGACCCACTTTTGCCCCTTTACTGTTACAGATCGAGACAAACCAATCTAGCCTGCCGAAAGATCTAGATCTGTAACGGTTACTCGGCAAAATGGGCCCCAGATGTTACAAATCAAGACAAACGGGACCCGCCTGCAAGAAAATCTCAATCTGTAACAACAACTCGGCAAAATCCGTCCCTCATGTTACAGATTTAGACAAACCGTCCAGGCGGGGACTCAACATCTCAATCTGTAACACCTAGCCGCCCAAATCGGGTCTAGATGTTACAGATCGAGATTTTGTTTGAGAGGCCGAGAATTGGACCGAAAATACGGTCCCGGAATAACAAAAAAGCTCGCCGGCTAGGCCGACGAGCTGCAATTTCTTGGTCGCGGGGGCAGGATTTGAACCTACGACCTCCGGGTTATGAGAACGGAATATCGATGTTTATCGACACTTTTTGAAGCTCTTTGATACCGTTATATATGCAGGTAGATTAACATATTTTGATAAAATGCTTGAATCAATGCCGTGCCAATTTCGACCAAAATTCGACCAACGATTGCTTGACTTCAGCAGTTGCATCGCATACGCTCGGAGCAGCGCACACGCGGCACCGCCGCAAGCGGTCGCGCGTGCGTGCTGCTCCGAGCGTATGCGATGCAACATCGGAACTCGACACCGCCCACTTTGCAGAATCTAGGCATCATGGATAGACCACTTGTCGTCGGAAAAGGCAGCGCCGTCAAAAGCAAAACCCAAAAGGGCGTTTTCTACATTCGCCATAACATGGGCAAAGACCCCGTTACGGGCAAATACGCATACTCCCCGAGGCGCAAGGTCTACGCCAGGAACAAGTCAGAGCTACGCGCTGCCCTCGAGGCGTATAAAGCCGAGCTGAATGAGGGGGTCGTTGTCAAAAAATCCTCCCAGACCGTCGGAGAATATGCCCAGCTATTTCACGACACTCGGAAAAACGAGCTGAGTCCCCTCAGCTACGATCGAGAGCAGCTCGAAATCAACGAAATCAAAGAGTTGTTCGGAAACTACCCCATAAGAGACCTTCGCGCGCCCGTCATCAAACAGGCATACGTCGACGTCCGCAAGACCGCGCGCTTCTCTGAATCCGAGCTGCACAAAATCCACGTCAAGCTGAAACAAATCATGAAGGCGGCCCTTGTCGACGAGTTGATACTCAAAAACCCATGCGACGCAATATCAGTTCCGCGGCCGCAGGGAGCCGAGAGGCAGTCCCTGCGCCTCGATGAGGCGAAAAAGCTGCTTGAAACCCTGCTGTCACAGGAAATGGACGCGCACAGAATCGGAATGCTCCTCCTGCTCGACACAGGCATGCGACGAGGCGAGCTACTCGGCCTCTCCTGGTCCAACGTTCATCTCGACGACGGCTACATTTTTGTCGGCGAGCAGTTCGCGGCAGACAAGAACCCTCGTGCCCCCAAGAGCGCCAAGGGGCTCAGGTCGATTTCCCTGAGTCCCTTCATGAACGATAGGCTGTCCGCATGGAAGATGCTTCAGGGCACACTGCTCTCCGAGGTCGGGCTGGAACAGGACTCGTCCACCCCGGTTGTCCATGCCCTGCGGGACGCGCGCAAAAAAGGAAGGGCGACGATGAAGAGCGAGCGCCGGAAATGCAACCCCATCGAAATCGTCCATATGGACCCCAACAACTTCGGCCGCTGGTTCCGCGAATGGTCTTCCGACTACGGCTTCGGCGAGTTTACGGAAATCACCCACTACGTTGAACGAGATGGTGTGCGGTACGCAAGGGGGAAGGGGTACACGGGCCTAACTCCGCACATCCTCCGTCATACCCAGGCAACGCTGCTCATTGGCGAGAACGTCGACATCAAAACCGTCAGCAGTCGTCTCGGACACAGCACCGTAAAGCTCACGCTCGACACTTACTCGCACGCAATTGCCGCCAAGGACAAGGCGGCTGCCGACACTATCGGCAGCCTGCTCTCCCATTAACAAGATGACGACCTACATCAAATCCCGTGGCAGCTCCTTGCCAATCGCGCGTCTGTACTGACGCGCCGACTTTTCGGCATCCTTACACCCAACGCTGCAATACTTCTTCATCCTGCCCCTACGCGTCGTAAAGACCTTTCCACAGTGAGGGCATCTCCTAAGGTCGTCCTCCGGATACCACTCTCCGAGCTCATACCAAAGCCACTCGAACACGCTCGTAAACGTTGGGGCAAACTTGAGCCCGGTCCCACCGTTCTTTTCGATCGGAATCCATCCGAGACTCGAGCGGGCAGTGAAGAACACCACCAGCGTCTGTAGAAGTTCGGACGCAACCCGCTGGTCGAGGTTTAGTCCGTCTCCGTCGCCAACCCCCGAATCGTGCCCAATCCTCCCGTCCATCCTCTGGTAAACCATGCCACCGGGCAGGCTCACGCAGGGGTAGCAGATTTCACGTCCGGCGTCCGAAACAATTCGCGCGCCGGTGCGTAGCCCCCCGAGGGCCGAAATGATGCAGCCGAGCGCCGGCACATGTTCCGCGTCGCCCCTTCGGCCGACACGCCACGACGCCACCTCCGACCCATCGATTTGCCTGACGTTATCGAGCGGGAGGTACTCTTCGCCAAATGGATATGCAATAAGCTCCGGAGCGATGAGACTCATCAACGCATCACTTCCAGCTGGCACGCGGAGGGGGATTAAGACGACTAGCGATTCACACCCATAATAAGAGTTCTTGACAGTGAAGGCTTCCGCCAGCCCCAGCCCGAGTCCAATGTCTCGCGCACGTCCAAACTCAACGTCCCGAAGCCTAATGGCGTAATTAAACAATGTTGCCGCCCAATACCACAAAGACAACGGCTCTCTAATTTCCGATCCGCCGTCTTTGCCCACTCCGAACAACGGACCTACAGAGTGGGCGACGGACAGAACAGCGTCGCGGTCCTCTCTCACCGGCTCGAGCGGTCGGGCGGCAGGAGACAGGATTGACAGCATCTCGAACGAATCTTTGAATCCCATGGGCGATTCCCCGACTGTAGATCTGGGGCATTCATAAGGAAAGCGGACGAGATTGGCGATATCAACGAAAGTAGAGCCGTCCTCGTAGGCCGCGCGACAGCCCGCACCAACGGACCCAGAAGCCGTGAAGACGAGCTCGTCCCCGTCCAGCCGAACGTCATCGAAGCCCAGTGCCCTTCCCATCATCAAATCAAGACCAAAAGTCGGCATAAGGGAGCATCACCATCCTCTATCCGCAATCCACTTTCACGATCTCTCCATTGAAATAGACGTCGGTCCACGGATTTAACCTATTTTACCTGCGGATTTTATTATACCCTTTCTATACCTTTTTGGGTATTTTTAATAGCGCCATATTTGAACCATCGAAGGCGACAAACGTACGCCTGGGCACCGATTGGAGGCATTTATGGCCGATGACAGCACTATTGAGGCGCAGTCCGGAAAGATCCTGACGCGCGATGACGTCGCGGAAAAGCTGCATCTCACGGCGGACACCGCCGGGCAGCTAATCGCTCGCACGGGTAAGGGAATTTACCTGTGCAGACGCACATACATATTCGAACGAGACCTTGATTCCTTCTTAAGCTCCCTCCGAGGCGGAAGCAGCGAGGAAAAATGATCGATTACGAGGGCCTACCCGCCCCGAAGGAGTACTACGACGGCATCGGCACCGTCATCACCCCAGAGACGTGGTTCGAAATCTCGGGCATAGAGTACGCTCCGGCTCGCATGCCACGGCGGACGCCCGCCGCTTTGGCGAAGGCCGCCGAAGAAGCATTTCGCACTAAACGCAAGGATGCGAGAAAAAACGATATGCAGCGGCTTGAAAAAGGGGCCTGGATCTGGGTGGCTCAGGCGAGTGGCGAGGCTGCAGCAGTGCAAGCCGTAGCGATTGCGATGTCATCCTTAAGTGAGGCCGCATATACAGACACCGGGGAGTTGACGGCGTCGCTTGCCAGCGAAAAACCTCTCTCCGCCCATACGGGATCGCAGCTGATCGATTCCCTCTGCAGTTCGCCGACGCTCGTAGTCGCCGGAGTGGGCGACAGCCACCTGCCAGAAGAAGCCGACGCACTCCTCGAGCTGATGGAAAAACGTTGGCGGCAGAAGCGCGCAACCATATTCGCCTCCGCGTACACAGGAAAGACCATTTCACGAGCGTTGGTCAGGTCCGGCGCGAACACGGAACGCACGAGAGAACTCGTAGACCTGGTATCGAAGGCAATTCGGTCGGGGAGGCAGTCATGATCGGATGCGGGGCGAGGGCACCCCCGACGATAGCAAAAACACTGTCAGATCTCTTATTCGAAAGGAGCCTTATGGAATCAGGAGAAGCCGACGGCCCGGCCGCATGCAGCAGCCCCGCTGTTTTCGAAGCCGGCAACGGGAGATATACGCTCGACCTCGACGACGAAGTCGAGATTCTCAACCCTTCCGATGCAGAAACCGCCGACACTGTTGAAGTCCTGCGATTCAGGCACGAAATCGAGGGGGTGCCACGCACCTTCGTTATCTATGTCGCCGAGAACGAGCCGACAGAGGCGATTGACCAGCTCTCCGTCATCGACGATCGCTACGGCATCCCCGACGAGGAGCTCGTCAAGATAGCTGCGCGTGCCTACGTCGTCCACGGGAACGGGCCGGCGCACGACAACTTCGTGAAACGCTTTTCGGCAAGGATCGAGGCGCAGTGCCAAGAACTCGGAGCATTCCCCGCAGTTCCGGCGGACCTCGCCAGCGAAGACCCCGAACTCGCCTTCAGGGTCAAGCACACCCAACCTTAAACCAAGGTGCCGGCGACCAAACCAGCCAGCACCACTCACAGAGAGGAACCACAACGGTCTCAATCAAACTGACGGCAGCATCAGGTACGGCAACGTGACCTACTATGTCCCAAGCGGTTCCGAGCCCTTGCTCCAGGACGATTTCGTCGTTGCCCGTCCCGCAATTGTGCAACTCAAGTACCCCGTCAAGGGCATCCCGAGGAATTTCATCATCCCTCAGAGTGCCGTCGACGACCTCAGCGCGCATCGCCCAAAAATTGTTGTGGAAATCATCAGACGCTGGGGCGATATTCCCAAGGGCGAGCTTGCGCGAATTGTGCTCGGAGCAAACATGAGCCGCAACAAATACAGCGTCGGAGAGATTGACGAGATCGCAGAGCTAGTTGACTTCGACGCCCTCCAGATTAAAAACTCGCTCTTCGCATACACGCCTTTGCCGGCTTCCGAGGCACCAAAAGGCTATCCGATTACGTTCACGGTAGATGAGTAGACACCGCAGGGGGCCAAACGGCCCCCTGTTTTATGAGGATACCTATGATCGAAACCAAAACTGTCAGCGTGAAGCTCGACTCAAAGCTCTTTACCGCCCTCAAAACACGGGCAGAGCTCAACGATTCCAACGTCAGCGGCGAGATCCGCTCGCTCCTGCGCTCGGCGCTCGCCGCGGAGGGGCTCGACCTCTACGGCAACGAGGTCGCGGGCTTCATCCGCGGCGTCGTCGACGCGCGCATGGACGTCGCCGCACTCGACATCGAGCGCAAGCTCGACGCCACCGAGGACCGCATCGCCGCGGTCCTCTCGCGCCCCATGACCGCCGCCATCATGGCCGGCCTCATGTCGGCCGACGTCCTCAAGGCCTCCTACGCCTCGCTCGACGATGTCCCCGTCGCGGACATCTGGAAGAACTACCTCGCGCAGGCCGGCGAGCTCAGCCGCGCCGGCCTCGGCCGAATCGAAGAGGTGAGGCTCCACGCGCGCGAGCGCGCCGATGGCTAGCCCGCCCGTCATTGTCAACCACTCCGTCGTCCGCGCGGGGACGCCTGCGAGGGCGACCGCCGCGGGCCTGGCGGCATACGCCGGCACCCGCCGCGGCGTCGTCATCGAGGTCGGCGAGGCGGACGGCAGGAGGCTCGGCGTCGACGGCCTGGCCGCCTACGCCGCGAACAGGACCGGCTCGACCGGCGGCCTCTGGGGCGCGGACGGCCCGGTCGCCGTGGCGGAGGCCAGGCGCGCCATCGCCCAAAACGGCGGCGCGGTGCTCACCACCGTCGTCACGGTCCCGAACGACATCGCCCCAGACGCCGGCCTCGACCGCCTGGACACCTGGCAGGCACTTGTGCGGTCCGAGTGGCCGAGACTCTTCTCCGAGATGACCGGCGTGCCCGAGAGCCGCGTGGAGTTCTACGCTGCGATGCATATCAACGCCACGAGCCACCACGTCCATATCCTCACGGTAGACCGCGCGGGCGACTGGGACTCCCTGCTGCCCAAGGGGAAGATGGAGGCGGCGCGGCTCGAAATCTCCTCGAAGGCCATGGCGCCCCTCCTGCGGGAGGTCCGCATTGAGCGCGACCGCGCGAGGGAGGCCGCGCTGGACGCCGTCGCCCGCATCGACCGGAACCGTTTCGATATCGAGCTGCCGTCGGACGGAAGGATCGAGGCCGCCCACCTCAGGCGTTTCCACCCGGAGGCCTCCGCCGCGCTGAGGGAGGCCCTCGACCGGGCGGCATCCGACTCCCCCGCACTCGCCGGCGCGCTGGACCGCCACAGGAAGGCGGTCGAGAGATGCGCCGACCTCAAGTGCCTGACCGGGGACACAAGAGATGCCTATATCCGCGCCGCCGCCGGAGATCTCGACACCCGCTGCGAAAACGCCGTGCTGCGCACCATGGTCCCGGACAGGGCCCCAGCACGCGAGCCGTTGCCGGCGCGGCGCGCCACTCCGGCAACCGGCCCCGCAGCGGAAAGGAAGCGAAAGGCCGGCCTCGAGACCGAAGCGCGAGCATGCATCCCGGCAAAACGCCTCGAGCACATTGCACGGAAACTCTCGCGGGGCGGCAGTATCGACGACACTGACCTCAGGGGGTGCCCGACGGCAGGTCGGTTCTTCCGGCAGACGCCGATGGCGCACCCGTTCATCGAAGCCGCATCCGCGGCGGGCTGGAGTATCGCCAGGGAAACGACGCGTGCTGGAAACCGAGACTTAGCTGACGATGCCGGCGAGAGGGCCGTCAGGGCAGCAGCCCTGACGATGTGGGCAGTTGCCCATAGCTTCGATGAACAGCCCGAAACACCGCCGATTGAAATCGCCAACAAGATAGAAAGGACGATCGCCCGATGAAACCAAAATCCTTCAACCGCGACATGCGGAAAGAGCTCTCCTGCACGCTTGCGGCATACGGCATCATGGCGGCGGCTGCCGACGTCGCGACCGTTAGCGCCTGGGACTACGTCACATGGTGGATTTGCTCAATTACGGCAGATTTATCGGCCTTGTTGCGCCTCCCCGACACGGCCGTCCCGGGCCCCGAGCCCTCCGCCATACTCAACCCGCCGCTAACCACGATAGCCAACGCAGCGGCGGACTGCAGACTAGGAACACTCATCGCTGCCGTCGTCGCCGTCACGGCGGGCATCCTCGCCCTCGGGTTCGCCTCCTGGGCATGCGCTTGGGCGAGGCTCCACGACGGGACGTTCGCCGGCGACCGCGCGCCCACGCGCACGCACGGGGACGCCTGGCTCGAGTCGAGGCCCTCCAGGGTCGCGAGGCGCTGCCCTCCCTGGGACGGGAAGGCCGCCGCGGAGGGGCTCGTGGCGGCCGGCTGCATCGGCGGCGGGATCGCGATGGTCCCCGCCGTCCACTGCCTCATAAGGGCGGGCAGCGGCGCGGGCAAGACGAGGAGGTCCCTCGCGATCAGCGTGGCCGCCGCGATCGACCGCAACGCCCACGGGATACCGACGTCCGTCATCGTCCACGACCCGAAGTCCGAGATCCGCGCATGGACCGAGCCGCTCGCCAGGAGGGCCGGGATGGAGGTCGTCGCCATCCGACTCGACGATCCCGTCAAGTCGGCGAGGTTCAACCCCCTCGACCGCGCCATCGCGGCGCTCGGGACCGAGGGCACCGCCGGTGCCGTGGCCGAGCTCCGCGAGCTGTCGTCCGCCATCGTGCCCGACGCCTTCTCCTCGGGCCAGAGGTTCTTCACGGACGCCAGCCGCAACCTGCTGACCGGCCTCTGCCTGCTCGCGATAGCGGACGGGCGGATCCCCGACGGCGCGCGGAACCTCTCGACCGTGCTCGCGCTCCTGGAGCCCCGCGACGGGAAGAGCGTGGTCAAGTCGCTGGAGGAGCTCGCCGCGGACCTGCCGGCGGGAAACCCAGCGCGCCAGTTCCTCCTCGTCGCCTCGTCGAACGGCGGCGGGGGCGAGGCCCTCGTCTCCACCGCGCGCAACTACCTCATGTCCTTCTGCGACGACGACGTCAGCCGCATGCTCTGGGACGGCGAGGTCGACCTCGCATCGGTCGGTCGCAGGCCCACCATCCTCTACATCGCCAGCGCGACGGACCGCGGCGACCGCGGCGCGCTCGTCTCGTGCATCTTCTCCCAGGCGCTGTCGGCACTGCGCGAGACCGCGCGCCTGTCCGGCGGCAGGCTGCCGGCGGAGACCCTGCTCGCCATCGACGAGGGGTCCGGGATCCCCAAGATCCCCCGCCTCCTCGGCGACCTCGCCGAGGTCCGCAGCATCGGGCCGCACGTCGTCTTCGTGCTCCAGAACACCCATCTGCTCGAGGCGCGATGCGGTTACCCCAGGGCGGAGTCGGACGCGCTGCTGGCGCTGCTCGGCACCCAGGTCGTCCTCTCGGTAGAGTCCGTCGGCGAGGCGGAGGAGATCAGCAAGCGTCTCGGCGACTACAGCGTCAAGACGACCGGGCAGAGCTCCACCAAGGGGACGCAGAGCTCCTCGTCCGGCAAGTCGTTCTCCGTGGCGCGCCGGCCGCTGATCACCCCGTCGGAGCTCATGGCCTGGAGCGCGCGCGAGAACGGCGCGCTCGTGATCGACGCGGAGGGCCCGATGGCACTCGCCAGCCGCGACATCACCGAGACGTTCCTGGGGCCGCTGCTGGGCCTGACGTCGCCGGAGGCCGAGGGCGCGCTGCTCGCGCGGGCGCTCGAGGGGGAGGTCCGGAACACCTCCCCGGCACCGGTGTGGCGCATCCCGGAGAAGCCGAAAAAGCCCAAGGGGTCGCCGTCCGGCGGCAGGAAGCGCAAGGTACCCGCCGCGCCCGACGGGTTCTGATGCGTCATACGGCCCTGTCTGCGAAAACGGCCCGCCGTCATACGGTGCGCGAGGCGCGTATGACGGCGGGCCGTGACCGCCTTCCGGGTTAACCGGCCACGCTACCAGCGGAAACGAACTCGGCACGCCGAGTTGCGCCGCAAAATCCCGGGCGCCCGTAGTGCGCCCTTATCCTGCTCCTCATGATGGCGCACCTCGACCCAAAGGCCCTCCAACACGTCGTCGAACCCGAAATCGAGCTCCGCCTGGACGCTCTCGCCGAGCGCATCGCCCAGGGCGAGCTCCGGCACTTTCGTCACACGGCCGTCCAGCCACTCAATCTCTGTCATCGCGCGCATGGTGCAAGCCCCTTCCGACACGGGATTGTCAGCTCAACCCGACCCTTACCCATACGGACGAACATAACTCGCCAGGGGAAGCCCCTGAAGGCCGTGCGCCACAACATGAGGCCGAATCCGCCCCCGGCTGGACAGGCCAACAACGAAGGCGCACACGGAACCGGCGCGGCGTTACAACCGTCCCGGCAAGCGTGTCACTTGGCCAAGTCATGATGCCGACAAACCCGGAAATGCTCCAACGGAGCGCCGAACGAGCGTAACAATATAAAGCCGTGCAACACGCGTTGGACGACCAGAACAACCCAAACAAAGGCCTGTCGGTCCCACCTTCAAGCCCAATAGCAAAATGTGCATCAGCGGATTTGCAGCGATACAAGTCTCAACCGTCACCATCACACCGCAGCGCGCCTAGTCCCACTCATCCTACTGCAAATGTCCCAGAACGAGAAAACGACCAGCTTAACATGCCACCCTTTATATCCGCACGCGCGTAATTCAACTCATAAGGACCGGCTATCCCTTACCTGTGACACGATCTCAAACGCACAGAACAGAATCATCAGTCCAATCATCGCATAAGAGGCAGCCGAACCTTCAAGCACTATTCCACAAAGAACAATCTCCGCGCCGCCAATAAGAACTGTTATCAGGCGCTCTGCCTTTTTGCTCTCGCCGCTCGCATAAAAAGGCGGCAAGGCGCACAAGATCACATATAGCCCGGGAAGGGAATACAGGATCGATAGTCCAAGCCCCCCATCAACCGCAGTGTTTTGCGCAAGAATCAACTGAACCCAAACGGCAATTATCACTGAGCAGGTTGTCGATAAAAGAAGGCTAGAAATATAGCACGCAACAAAGTCCCGTCGCATTCGAACAGAGAAATCCGCGAACTCTCTTCGCCGCGTGGAAACAATAAGGTACACAGAAATTGCAATAGAACCAATCAGAGAAAACAGCGGAACAACCAGCAATTCAAGCTTATTACCCCATCGATCAACCACACCACCACTCCAATGAGCGGGAATTGTATCAGGGAGGACTGACCAAGCCGCCCATAGAATCAGAAATGGAAGAATAGAGAGGATGAAAGATGATAACACTGCAGTAATTTTTTTTGAGGCTCTCATCGATTCCGCATCTCCTTGCGCGCTCACATTCCACTCCGCCTTAAATCAAGTATAAATACACAGTCTTTCAAGACAGCTATTCAACATTGGTGGTCACCGCTATGGACAATGTGAACCACCTAAACGAACTCTCAATACAGTCCCAGCTTAGCACCCTTGAAAAACTGGTCGCGGACGCGGAACAATCTACCGACGCAAGACGCGATTTCGAAGCTCAGCCTCGTGCCGTATTCCAGAAATATGGATTACAGACCTCCAAATCAAAGCGGGAAATCGAAAAGTCTCTGTACGAACTGGTGGAGTCAACCGAAAAGGAGGCGCGTGTCCCCGTTGCACGCGCAGTATATCGTCGTATCCAGCTCCTACCGTCCAAGGCCCTTGGACGGTGGGAGTTCCGCATCCCCGGGAAAGGAAAAGCGCGGCCCATCCGGACCGCGCCCGCGCCCTCCTCCCATTTCACCCCGCGACGTAAACCGTCCGGCCCGTCTCGCAGTCGATGGTCTCGGCGTCCCCGAACCCGACCCGGACGGCCGCCCATCCGCCGGCATTCGCCAGCGCGTCGGCCTCGGACCTCGCGGCGGCGATGAGTCGCTCGAGCTCGGCCGACCCGGCCGGCGCGGTCCCCACCTCGAACGCCCCGCCGTCGCCTCCCGACTCGTACTCGACGACGACTGTCGAGCCGAGGGCCTCCTCGAGGGTCTCGGGCAGGCCGCCCATGCCGTCGAGGGCGTGCCCGGCGACCGTGGCTAGCGGGTAGCGGGCCATCCCGGACGCCGCCGAGCGGCCGGCCATGCGGAGCAAGCCGGCGGCCTCGGGCGCCTCGAGGAGCGCCGCGGGCACGTCGGCGTCGATGGCGATGTCGCCGCGTCCGCGGCACCACTCGGCCGCCGCCGGCACGTTCGCCGTGAGCACGCCCCACTCGGCCATGTAGCCCTCGGAGCGCGGGTCCGTGGCGTCGAGGAGCAGGACGGCCAGGCCGCCGCCCGCGTACTCCCCGGCCACGAGGGCGAGGCGGACCGCCTCGCCCATGGAGTCGAACTCGACCGTGACCATGCGGCTACCTCCTCCTGACGGCGCTGAGCGGCTTCGGGGAGAAGTGCTCGTCGCGCTCGACGGCGGCGAACCCCATCTGGCGGTTCAGCTCGGCCATCTCCTTGATGCTGAAGTAGCCGAGCTCGTCGTCGTAGCCCTCGACGAGGCCGAACGCCTCGTCCGTTCCGTCGAACTCGAGCAGCCACCAGTCCCATCCGTTCACGCACGAGAAGTAGTGGGCGTAGACCGTGGGGTCCTCCGCCCCGTCCTGCTCGTAGAGCCTCGGCACCGTCTTGGCGATTTCCTCGGTCATCAGCTGCTGCATGTCTTCCTCCGTTCCGGGCACGTGGCCCTCAACATCTCGCCCCTGCGGGCAAAGCCGAATGGCGACGCCGCGCGTCGTCGTCGGCTTTGCTCCCTGCAAAGCCGCACCGGAGCGAAGGCGGGTCAAGGGAGGTCCATGACGACCTCCACCAACCGGAGCGGAGCGGAGGTTTGTGCGGGGTCTCATGGGCCCCCTTGACGCGGCGTAGCGGAGGTGCCACCCGGCCGCGGAGCCGTGGCCGATTCACGGCGGACGCCGGCAGCCCGCGTCCAACATCGATACCATCTGAACCGCTATTCACTTTTCGAGAGGAGCCATATGGAACTCGAGAATATCGTCTACGAGCTCGCCTGCCTTCATGAGTCGATGCTCTTTTGCTGCGAAGACCGGTCCGGCAGGGAGGACCCGGTCTTCGCGCATTACTGCATGGCGCTGGGAAGGATTGTCAGGGACCTCGAAGAGGCCGAGCGGCGTATCCGGGCCGAAACGGCCGACGCCGAATCCCGTCAATAGAAAACGCCCGGCATTTACTGCCGGGCGTTTTCTAGAGCTCGATCTCCGCGATTATTTTTTTCATCTCGAGGGCCCATCCGAGCTGTTCCTCGATGTACCCCGGCCATGCGTCCTGGTGGCCCTTGATGGGGTGGCCCGCCTTGTAGAAGCGCAGTCCCGAAGCCTTTTTCGCATCGAAGGGTGCCGCCGTCAGCCCGAGGTGCTCCTCGAAGATCCCGCTGTTGGCGATGGCGCGATGCCCGATCTCCTTGTCGTCGTCCACGTACAGCTCGATGCCCGTGCGGCCCTTTTGCGTATCGATGAGCAGGGCGAGATGGTATGCCGAGACCCCCAGGCGAAGCGTCGACCAATGGTCCTTGCTGGGCTTCTGCGGGCTGAACTCCTTGAGGAACTCCGGATGGCCGCCCGCCACATCGCGGTAGGCCGTCCAGTACGCCAGCTTGACCTTTTCGGTCTCGCTGAGCCCCTCGGAGAGCTTCACGGTCTTGGTCCACTCGTTCGGCTGCTCGACCACGCCGAAGCGCGGGGCGGGCAGGGAGTCCCCGATCTTCCAGAGCTCGACCTCGACCAGGAAGAACCCGAAGTCGCTGTCGGTGTGCTGGTTGAGCCACTCGATGGCCTGGCGGTGCTCGTCGCGGGCGCGCGCCACGACCCAGATGACGACCTCGGCGCCCTTGCCGGCGGCGTACGTGATCACCTTGCCGAGATGGTCGTGGTTGGTGTCCTCGAGCTGGTTCTCGATGATCACCTTGCGGCCCGTACCGGACTCCTGCGCGTAGATGTCCACGTTGAACGATCCGACCGAGGACTCCGTCTCTATGAGCTCGAGCTCGATTCCGACCGCCGTCCCGAGGGTTGCGAGGTTCTGCTCCTCGGCCAGCCACTTGGTGAAGTCGTGGGCCTCATGCGGCCACACCTCGCGCAGGGGGACCTTCTGGATGGTGTCCAGGTTATAGGTCTTCATCCGCCGCCCTCTCGACCGATAATCCAGTGCCGTTGTAGAGCCTCTCGCCGTCAAACGAACGCAGCAGGAGCCCACGACGTTCGTCGACGTCCTTCAGCTCGCACGGATACACGAATAGCAAAATGTTTTGCCGGTACTTGTAGTCAGCGTAGACATCCGGATCGCCCGATCGCGTAGGTATGGACGCGATATCGTCCGCCATACGCTCACTTGACCCCACGTATATTCCGAGATAGTCGCTGAACTTCTTATCGTGGTCATGCCTGCGGTATGTCGCGATGAGATAGCAGCCGGGCATATCGTAGCCGTTGAACGCAGCTTCGGAGGCTTTGACCTGCTGGCAGATGAACTCGTGCAGGGGCATCACCGTCGACGCGCCTTCAAATATTGATTGCCTGGCGTCATCGATCTTCTTGCGAGCCTCCGCGGCGGCCCTTGAGTCCTGGAACGCCTTCGTGGCATCCCCCAACGCGCCGGCTGCCGCGCCGACGCCTTCCGCCGCCGCACCAAATCCCTTGCCGATGCCGTCGGCAACAGCACGCGCGCCGTTGGTTGCCCCGTCGGCAGCGCTTTTCACGGCTCCATCGACATCGAAACCGAGCTGCTTTGCCCCATCGACAACCCCGGCGGCGGCGGCCAAAACCCCCGCTGCAAGATTCACCGTGTCTTTTACGGTTTTCAAATTGACGGCCATATCGAGCCTTCCCTTCTATTCCGCCTTGCCAAATCGGTTCATGACCTCAAGCAACTCGCCCGTCGTGACGATTTTTGCCTGCGAGTTGCCGCTGAAAACTGCGTCGAGCTTGCTTCGTCCCACGTTGTCGCCTATTGCGAGGTACTTCGTGCTCTGCGCGGGCTTGCCATCGGTCGCTTTCATCCCGCATTCCTTAAGTGCGGCAAGGATCTCATCGCGATTGTAGCCCGGAGTAACGCCGGATACCTTCACCTTGAGTCCGACCGGATCGGTGATTTCGCCCGGATCGCCCCTGTGGCCCGCCTCCTCGGCTTTCGCCAAAACCTCTTCGATGGTTTCCTGCGACCCGTTCACCAGTCCCAAGCCCGTGAAAACACGCTTGCGACCATGATGGGAGGAGGCATTCGGAGCCCAAACGGCGGGCTCGAGCGCACCGAACTCGCCGGCCAGCCCACGGAAAACCCCAAGGCACGCCTCGGCGTCGCTCATGGCATCGTGGTGGCTATCAAGATGCACGCCGTAATGCTCGCAGAGGTCGACAAGCGCTCCGGGCAGACCCTTCTGCTTCGCCACCAGCATCGTATCGATTACTTCGATCTCGGGCATTTCGATGTCGTAGGCGGCCAGACTCTTCTTGATGTGGTGGATATCGGCGCCGTTGGCGTTATGCGCGACCAGGATGTAGTCTCGCAGCAAATCCGCCAGACCGGCATCCTCCCAGAAGCGGACAAAGGTCGGCATGTCGTCCAGCGAGTCCCAATCGATTTCCAGATGAGACCTACTCCACCAACCAATCTCGCTCTCAGGATTGATCACCCGGCAAACCGGGTCGCCCAGGCAGTTTCCCTCAAGATCCGTGAGGATATAAGCGACCTGGCATATCCTCTGCTGGGGATTCGCCGTCTCGCTGTCCCAGAAGATATATCCCTTTTTCGCCATACGGCTTCCTTTCCCTTAAAACAAACTGTTATCCCATTCGGGTGCCTGGGTTATCGTCCCGACACGGGAAAAGAACAGCGCGTAGAAGGGGTCGTTCTTGAGATAGTAAACGCAGGCCGCCTCGTACTTGTCGCCCTTCTCCTTGGTCGTTGCCGACCCGTTGACGATAGGGTCAAGGGCATCGTAGACGGTCTTCATATAGCGACTCCTTTGTTACAGCTCAGATGTCATCATTTTAGATAATGAGCCCAGTGACCTGATTCTCATTTCAAGCCAATTCGGCCGAGAACAATCTCCGGTCCCCCAATTGCATCTTTCTAAATAAGGCCCCACCTCCCGGCGGGGCCTCACCCATGCCCACGACATAGTCCTGCCAGGGCTGGAGGGACTTCATCCTCCTTGTCCGGTAACCCTCGAATAAAGCGCAGAAAGTGTGGAGGAGTGCCGAACGGTCCTACTGAACTCATCGTCAATCGGCGCCAACCGGTGTGGAGCTGGTTCAGGCAGGTGCCCTGTTCAAAATAAGCTGTTTAAAATTGATTTCGACCAAAATTCGACCAAGACTGAAAGACAAAAAAGAAAACAGCCCAGAGGAACAATGCCTCTGAGCTGCTAAAAGTCTTGGTCGCGGGGGCAGGATTTGAACCTACGACCTCCGGGTTATGAGCCCGGCGAGCTACCAGACTGCTCCACCCCGCAATGTCTGGGCGCCTCATGTGCGCAAAAAAGAATCTTACGCGGGAGTTCGGTAAACGGCAAGGAAAATCTCGTAGAGCATAATTCCTTCATATTTAAACTCCTCAGCCCATATCACCGTCAACGAATCGCAGTCGAGCGCCGTCGGCGACGCGTATACAATGGTGCGCGTCCTTTTACGCCGACACCTGGAGTAGACATGCTGCTCGCTATCGATATGGGAAACACGCAGACGGCCATGGGCCTGTTTGACGGAGACGAGCTGGTGCAGTCATGGCGCATGCCCACCGACCGCTCCTATACCGCCGACGAGATCCACGTGCGCCTGATGGGCTTCTTTAAGATGTACGACCTCTCGCTCAACGCGGTCGATGCGATTGCCTTTGCCGGCGTGGTGCCGCAGCTCTCGCGCGAGTGGCACGCCGTGGCCGACCGCATCGCGGCAGACGCCATCGTCATTGGGCCACAGACGGCCGCGGTGACCAAGCTGCGGGCGGCGCGTCCCCAGGCCGTTGGTGCCGACCGCATCGCCAACGCCGTCGCTGCCGAGACCTTCTACGGCGCCCCGGCGATCGTGGTGGACTTTGGCACCGCAACCAATATCGACGTCATCGACGAGGACGGCTATTACATTGGCGGAGCGATTGCGCCGGGCATCCGCATTTCGATGGACGCGCTCGCCGCCCGAGCCGCCAAGCTCGCCAGCGTTCCGCTTGAGGCACCCGAGCACGTCATCGGCCGCGATACCGAGGAGTGCATCAAAGTCGGCGCCGTAACGGGCGCCGCAGCCATGGCCGAGGGCCTGGTCGCCCGCATGAAGCGCGAGCTGGGGCGCGAGGACGCCACCGTTATCGCCACAGGCGGTCTCGCCGGCATTGTCGCCGATTCGACCGATGCCTTCGACGTGGTCGACGGGCAACTCACCATCAAGGGCATCTGCGAAATCTACCGCCGCATGCAGGAGCTGGGATAGAGTAAACGCCAGGTCGCAGCAACCAGCCGCCAATCCTATTCCTCAAAATCGAAAATTTTTCAGTTTTGGGGAATAGGGTGCTGACAACCCATTCCCCAGACAAGCAAGACCCTCCCCGGCACAGCCGAGAAGGGTCTTGTTGTCATCGTTATCTTTGAGTGCGGGCGCCGCGCGCTACAGCCCGCGAATGCGCACGGCCTCGGGCGGAAACTCCTGCTCGCCGGCATCGGTCTTGATGGTCGCGCGGCCCCAGATGTCCAGGCCCGCAAACACACCGACTGCGAGCGGCAAGCCGTTGGGCGACACCGCCGCGACCTGACGACCCAGCAGTGGCACCATGTCAAAGTACTCGCCCAGCACCGGAGCCAGCGGGCCGGCAGCGCCCTGCGGCGTGTTGGCGGCAACCGCCCAGGCGTCAACGCGGGTCAGCACAGCGGCGGCCAATGCCTCGATCAGCGCCTCATCTGCCATATCCACGCCAAGCTCACCCAGCGCCGCACGCTCAATATCAACCGTCACCGCGGCAAACATGCCCGCAGCACCGGCACCGCCGTTCACGGCAACACGCGCGAGCGACGCCTCAAACGCAGGCGCACCGCACACGATATCGCTCGGCCACTGGATACCCACTTTACCGGCAAGGCCCAACCCCGGCGTCGAAGCCGTGCCCACGAGCGCGTCCATCATGCCCATCGCGGCCACAAACGGCAGGCCGTGGAAGGCATGCATGTTCACATCGGGGCGCACAACCAGCGAAAACGTCAGCGAAGCATCGCCCACGCTCCACGCGCACCAGCCCGCGGACACGCCCTCGCGGCCCGCGTCACGCGCCGCGTCGAGCTCGGTACCGGCGACAACAGCATTCATCTCGATCATCTACATACGCCCCAATTCGCCCACGATATGGCCCACGCGATCCTCGGGTTCCTTGACCTCGACACCGTTATAGCGGAAGAACCGCGCCGGGTCGTGCATCAGGTCCTCGAGCGGCACCAGCACAAAGTCACGCTCGCCGATCAGCGGATGCGGCAGGCGCAGCTTTTTGCCGCCGTGGGTCTCGCCGTCCATCCACAGCAGGTCCAAGTCGATGGTGCGCGGACCGTTGGCCTTGGCCTTTTTGGAGCGGTCGCGACCCAGCTCGGCCTCGATCTTCATGAGCTCGTCGAGCAGCACCAACGGCGCCAGCTCGGTCTTAATCTCGATGACGGCGTTGGCAAACGCGTCCTGGCGCGTCTCGTAGGCCGGCTCGCTCTCGTAGATCTTGGAGGAGTTGGACACGCAGGTGAGTGGAATCTCGGCGATCATGTCGCGTGCGGCGCGGATGTTGTCACAGCGATGCCCCAGGTTGGAGCCCACGGCCACAAACGCGCGGCGCGGCTGCGGCTTGGCAACCGCCCAGTAGCCGTTCAGGAACTGCGCAAAGCCCGCGGCGTCGTGCACGCGCACGATGTTGGCACCGGCCTGGATGGCGCCCAGGCACACGCCAAACGTAGCGGCATCGCGCTCGGCGGCCTCGGTCACGCCCGAGACGGCGCCCACAAAGCGCTTGCGCGATACGGCGCACATGAGCGGATAGCCCAGTGACGCCATCTTGGCAGTCTCGCGCTGGATGACGATGTCCTCGTTGGCCGTCTTGCCAAAGCCCGGACCGGGATCGATGCAGATGCGGTCGCGCGACACGCCGGCGTGGATGAGCGCGCGGGCCTGGTCGGACAGAAAGCCCATGACGCGGCGCATGATGGGCGCCGAATCGGGCAGGGTGAAGCGGCGGAGCTGCGAGGTGGGCACGTAGGCTTCCTCGCGGCGGGCGCTGCGGCGCATCATGGCGGCCAGGCGGTCATTGGGCTCCGATGCGGCCTCGGTGGCCTCGGGCGCGGGCGCGACGGTCTCGGCGGCAGCAGCCTGCTCGGCGGCCGGCGTCTCCTGCTCGCTTGCAGGCTCGGTCGCGGGCTCCGGATCGCCAAACGGCAACGAGGGCTGCACCACGCCGCCCGGAAGCTTGGCCTCCGGCTTAGGCTCGCCCAGCAACTTGCCGCGACGGCGGCGAGCCGGCTTCTCAGCCTCACGCGCGGCCTCGGCAGCCGCCTCGCGCGCCTTCTCGGCAACAAACGCCGCAGCCGAGGTATCGAGCTGCACCGTTGCGTGCGTGCGTGCGGGCGCGGCGACCTCGCCGGCATGCATCACGATGACGCCGCAGGTGCTCGTCTTAACAAACTCGACCATCTTGGGGTCGGTGAAGCCCGTCACGTCGTTGACGATCGAGGCGCCGCAGCGCACGGCCGCCTTGGCAACCGCCACGTGGCGCGTGTCGATCGAGACGATGGCGCCCTCTTTGGCCAGCGCGCGCACCACGGGCAGCACGCGGCGAGCCTCCTCGTCGGGATTAACCGGGGTAAAGCCGGGGCGCGTGGACTCACCGCCCACGTCGATGATGTCGGCGCCGGCGTCGAGCATCGCCAGGCCGTACTCGATGGCGGCATCCGGGTCGAAGTGCTCCCCGCCGTCGCTAAACGAATCGGGCGTCACGTTGAGGACGCCCATGATGCGCGGACGGTCAAAGCTGAGCTCGTACTTTCCGCACCGCCATGTCTTGCTGTCGTTCGCCATGAACATCCTCCTAAAATGCCCACGCCGCCGCGCTCGGGCGCTGGCGGCGTGGTCGCTTTGCAATCAGTCTTTCTATTGTATCCGCGCACGCGGGCTAGAACGCAAACGCGGCCGCGATGTCGCAAGAAATCAGCAGGTCGGCATTTGCATCCTGATCGGTGGGGGCAAGATTGCAAATGGCCAGCGTATCGCCGGTAAAGTAGCGTGTAAGGCCCGCCGCCGGATACACCACGAGCGAGGTCCCGCCTACAATGAGGGCATCGGCCGCGGCGATGGCGGCAACGGCACCGGTCAACACATGCTCGTCGAGCGGTTCTTCGTAGAGCACCACATCGGGCTTGATGCGACCACCGCACGCGGGGCACACGGGCACGCCCGCGGCGTCCTCGTGCTCGCGCGAGCAAATCCACTCGGCGCTATAGACCGCTCCGCACGACTGGCAAATGTTGCGATGGACCGATCCGTGCAACTCAAACACGCGCTGCGAGCCCGCCATCTGATGCAAGCCGTCGATGTTTTGCGTCACCACGACATCGAGCTTGCCAGCTCGCTCCAGCTCGGCGAGCTTGGTGTGACAGCGGTTGGGCTTAGCGTTAAGCGCGATCATCTTGGTGCGGTAAAAGTCGAAGAACTCCGCCGGATGCGTCTCGTAAAAGTTGTGCGAGAGCATGGTCTCGGGCGGGTAGGCAAACTGCTGGTGATACAGGCCGTCAACGCTGCGAAAATCGGGAATGCCGCTTGCCGTGGAAACACCAGCGCCACCAAAGAACACCATGCGCTTGTGGGTATTGAACAGCTCCGCCAGCGCGGCGGAGGCCTGCTTGGGATCTGTTATCGCTTGCGTCATGTTTGTCCTCCGTCCATGTTGGTCGGGGCGGCTGCGATTGCGCCGTCGCCCACGGAGCCCACCCCGCCCCTGTTGCGCTAATCTTAAGCCTGCCAACCCCGTCGAAAGGACACCATGCCTCAGACTTACACTTTCGCCTCGTGGAACGTCAACGGCCTGCGCGCCGTGCTCAAAAAGGACCCGAGCTTTATCCAGATCGCGCAAGAACTCGACGTCGATATCCTGGCGCTGCAAGAGACCAAGCTGCAAGAAGGCCAGGTCGATATTGACCTGCCCGGCTATCACCAAACCTGGAGCTACGCCGAGCGTAAAGGCTATTCGGGCACTGCGGTCTTTAGCCGCCAGGAACCGCTGCGCGTGCTGCACGCCGACGCGCTGCTACCCTACGCCGGCGAGGGTGAGGTGGCCGCACTCGTCGCCCAAGCCGTAACCGAGGGCCGCGTCTGCGCGCTCGAGTTCGACAAGTTTTGGTTTGTCGACGTCTATACGCCCAACGCCCAAAATGAACTCGCCCGCATCGACGTGCGCATGGCCTGGGACGATGCTTACCGCGGCTTTTTGAACGCGCTCGAGCACGAGTGCGGCAAGCCCGTCGTGACCTGCGGCGACTTTAACGTGGCGCACGAGGAGATCGACCTTAAGAACCCCAAGTCCAACCGCGGCAACGCGGGCTTTTCGGACGAAGAGCGCGGCAAGTTTACCGAGCTGCTCGACGCCGGTTTTACCGATACCTGGCGCGCGGCAAACCCCGACGTCGAGGGCGTCTACAGCTGGTGGAGCTATCGCTTTAATGCCCGCAAGAACAACGCAGGCTGGCGCATCGACTACTTCCTGGTAAGCGACGCAATCGCCGACAACGTACGCGACACCGGCATCCGCGGCGACATCTTCGGCAGCGACCACTGCCCCGTCACCCTTACGTTGGAGCTCTAACTCCAGCTGCCCCCGGAGACGAAGGAAAACGGATCATTTTGGGCCTCGTGAGGGTGTCCGCGTGACCCATCCGCCACGAAACACGCCCATCTACTACGTTTAAGCCACCACCCTCAACCACAGCGAACAACGCAAAAAGAAAACCGCAGGTAGAAAGCCTGCGGTTTTTCATAAAACGCGGTCATGGTCGGGAGTATCAAGCTAAACGTAGTAGATGGGCCAGTTTCGTGGCAAGCGCCGTCAACTGATTCCCTGGGGACATCTGGGGACGGAAGAAAATGGATCAATTTGGCTCTCTGAGGGCCACGATGCCCGTCATATCAGCCGGCCATTCCAAAACTATGCCGGTTTACGGGGCTGAATCGCGAACCCCCAACCATACGCAATTCCGAGATAATAAAACCGCAGGTGAACGGCTTACTCTATTTCGAAAAAAGCCGGCATGGTCTGCCTGCGCCAATCTAGCCCCGTAAACCGGCATAGTTTTGAAATGACACTTCGGCAGTATTGATTCCCGCCCCGACGCAACCAGCCCTACAGCCTGTATTTCACGACGACACGGTTAATGCGACGGCACCAAGGCTTGTACAAGGCGGCCAAAAACACGCAGGTCGCAAGGCCGTGCGTAATATCGAACGGCACTGCCGTGGCAAGACGCGCCACGGCACCCGCCCAAGTAAGCGGCTGTACAAAACCAATGATGTCATATGCGTTGATCACGACGCCATAGAGCAGGCCCGACGCAAAGCCGTACGCCAGCAGTACTGGCATGCGCACGGTGCCGTCGACGCGGTCGAACGCACCCGCATACGCTAGCGCGCCGCCAACATAGCCAACCAGCCCCCAGGCATACATCTGCCACGGCGTCCACATGCCTTGTCCAAAAAAGAAATTGCTGGTCAGCGCCGCCAGCGCGCCAACCATAAAACCATTGCGGCGACCAAGCGTCGCCCCCGCGATAATGGCGATGGCACTCACCGGTTTAAAGTCGGGAATGGGACCGAACAAGATGCGCCCCGCCGCGGCCAACGCCGCCAACACCAGCGTGGGCATAATCTGGCGCAGGCCCGGGCGCGAAGCCTCGTAACCCGCAAAGAACAGCGCAAGCACCAGCGCCACCACAACCAGCATGGCCAACGCTGCCTGCTCAACGCCCGCCAGCAACGCCGCAGCCATCACCGCAGGAACCGCCAGCAGCAGCGGGATTTCCATATGTTGCAAGACGCGTGACAACGGCAGCCCCCATCAAACGAATGTCCGTTTATGGTAGCACGGGCAAAATGAGGCCGACCAATCCCCCGGCCGACCTTGGCTGCCAGTCGATCAGGCTTTCGCCACGCGACCGGTCTTGGCGCTATTCGCCCGTAACTTTAGCGGCAATGGCCGCGACAAAAGGATCAAACAGCAAGCCGCCCACAACGACAAAGGCCCATCCGCCCACCACGAGGCGAACCCAGCGCGAGAAAAACGGCACACCGTCGATAACGCCAACGCCTGACTGAAACGCGACTTCAAATAGCCCGATAATGCAGAAGAGCAGAGTAGCGCCCACAACGGTTCCGCAAATCCGTGCGCCCGGAGTGTTCCGATCAAAACCAAAAAACTCAACGCACGTCTCAATTGCTTTGCCAAAGAGCGGCAAAAAACCCACGAACTGTGCAATACCGATGGCCAGAATAAGCTGCCCCCAGAAACCAGTAAGTCCCTGAAAATCTAAGCCAGGCTTTCCCTCAACAATCGGCAGAAATGAACACATGAATAGAGGATTAACGATGCCGTTGAGAATGGTCACAGCGGTACTCTTTTTTAGTGTCAAGTAGACCAACTCCTTTTGCCCTTGTCGGCCAGGCCCAAAGGGCGGAAGCGAATATTACATAAGTGAATCGGGAGACGGCAGGAATGGCGACACCAGCGCCGTCGCGCCAAACAGAACAGCGCACCCAAAAAGCAGCGTTTCGTAGCTCTCGCCAATGCAGAAGGAGAGGGCCACGGGAATCAAAAACGTAAGTCCCAGTGAAACGGTGCTCACCACGCCGCCGGCGCTTCCCGCAAGTCCCTCGCGCACCTCGGGCAGCATGTAGGGCAGCGACTGAACGACCGGACCAGCGACGGAGCTCGAAACGCCGATCGCAAACATCAGCCCCACAGAAGGATGGGAGACAAAAGCCTCTCCTGCCCACATAAGGGCACTTCCCGCCATTGCGGAGATGGCCATAAACACGCGATAATCGCCAAATTGCGCCCGCACATAGGGTCCAGCCACGCTGCCGACAATCGATCCAAGCGTCACGAAAGAGGCGAGAAGTCCAGCAGCCTTGGGTTCAGTTGAAGCCTCAAGCGCTGAAACAAGATAACCCGGGTACGCCGTAGCCGATGCAAGGGCAACTCCAAGCAGTATCGCCACGAGCCAAACTATCGGCATCTTGATTACCGCCGCAAACGCACTTGCCGACGATGCAGCAGGCTCCGCGCCCTGAACGCCAAAGCCATCTGCAGCCTGCAGAACATCTGCCGACGGCGCAACCAGCAGCCACAGCAATCCAAACACGGCAAACAAAACCGCGGCAAGGGCATATGCTCGTCCGGGCGTTGCAAAGAGAGGAGAGGTTGCAAGCGAGCAGGCGATTCCGCCCGACCCCGCAGCGTAGAACCATCCCATGGCCCTATCGGTTTCTCCGCCAAAAGCGGAACCAAGCACTTTTAGAACGATGGCATTCACGACGCATGGTGCCGCACCCAGAAGCATGGTCGCCGTGAACAGCGTCGCAAACGATGCGCACTCCGCGCGAGCAGCCGCTGCAATTGCAGAAATCGCCGACGCGATGAATACGAGCGCCTTCACGCCATATCGATCGGCGCAAACGCCGACAGGCATGCCGAATACAACGGCAGGAACAAACGGGGCAAACAGGACGGCTGAAAACTCGGCCGAGGTCAGATGCAGGTCCGACACAACCAGATGTGTCAATCCCGACACCTGATACTGCGCGTAGTTCGCAGCAAACACGATGCCGCACACCACAAACAGCAGGGCATATTTTTCGACCGTCCCTTTGCTCACGTTCATCACCCTATCTATGCTTCATCCTTGCGATAGACGACGCGTCCGTTAAAGATCGTCGTCTCGACTTCGAGATCGCGAAGCGCCATCGGGTTCATTTCAAACGGATTGCCCGACAGGATGACGATATCGGCAAGCTTGCCGGCGGCAAGGCTGCCCAAACGGCGCTCAAAGCCCTCGACATATGCTGAGCCGAGCGTGTGCGCTTGCAGCGTCTCGCCGAGCGTCAGGGCATTCTCGCGGAAGTATCCCTCCGCCGGGTGCCCGTCAAACTCGCTACGCGTCACCGCAGCATACACGGTATCGATAGGATCGATTGACATCACCGCAGGCCAGTCAGTACCAAGCCCTAAGTGGATTCCGCCATCGGCCTCTTCCCTATAGCGCCACATGTGGCTCATGCGCTCTTCGCCAAGAGACTCCTCGTACACGCCCTGCCCAAGGCCTCCGATGGGATGCTGCGGCTGGACCGCAGCATTAATGCCCAGGCGCTTCATGCGAGCAATATCCTCGAGCTTCAGGTTATCTGTATGCTCGATAGCAAAACGCGCCCCCTTGTTGCCGCACACCTCCTCGGCACGCTCGACGGCATCGATAATCATCGTGGCCGATGCGTCGCCGATGGCATGAATACGAACATCGAAGCCATTCTTGCTGGCCTCGAGCATCATGCGGTCAAGCGTCTCCTGGTTGCATGCTGGTTCGCCGCGAAAGTCCTTCCCCGTAGGAGCGTTAAGATACGGCTCATGCATGTAGGCCGTGTACGCCTCGGGACAGCCGTCCAAAATGTACTTGAGACCCGCCATTCGGACGCGCTCGCCGTGATGACGCACACGCAGGGCCTGCGACTCTGCCATCGGAGCGTCGAGCGCAGAATAGTAGCTAATACGCAGCGTACTCAGGTCCTCGCTCGCCAGACGGTCATAGATGTCGTACACGCCGGGCGTGGTCACGCCCAAAGGATACATATCACCGATCGAAGTTATGCCGAGCTTGTTGAACTTGCGCATCGACTTGAGCAACGACGCATCAAGGTCCGGTTTGTTGAGCACAACATCGAGCAAGATGTTCGTCGCCTGGGGCTCAGACAGAAAGCCATTGGGCTCGCCGTTGTCAAAGTGGCGGATAAGGCCACCTTCAGGCGTCGGGGTATTGCGATCAATACCAACCGCCCTAAGCGCGGCGGTATTGCACCACACCACGTGCATCGAAAAATCCGAAAGCACGATTGGGCGGTCGATATCGAGCGCATCGAGGCTGCGGCAATCAGGGTCAATCGGGTTTTCCCATGCAGGCGAATACCAACCCTGGCCGTAAATCCACGGATTGTCAGGGTGTTCGGCAGCAAACTTTGCCACAGCATCCACGCAAGCCTGCTCACTCGGCAGGAACATCAGATCGCAACAGAAGTCTTCATCCTTCTGGATTGAACCAAGCGCAAAATGCATGTGTGAATCGTTGAATCCGGGCATGACCAGTTTGTTGCCGGCGTCAATAACCTCAGTATCGGGACCGATAAACGGCTGCACCTTGTCGGGAGAGCCCACGGCCACAATCTCGCTGCCGCGAACTGCAACGCACCCAGCGCGAGGCTCAAGTTCCTCGGCCGTAAACAGCGCCGTCGTCTTAAGGACGATATCGGCGGGAACCACCGATTCCATGGCTACTCACCGTCCTTGGCGGCGGCAGCCTGCATGGCCTTGCGGCCGAGCTCGGGCAGGAAGAAAACCGGAACCACGGAAAGCAGGAAGCAGAGGCTCTCGAGACCCATGTTCATAGTGTAATCGGCACCGGCAATGGCGGAGATACCGATAGGCAGGAAATAGCTCATGAGCAGGGAAATGGTGCCTACGATACCGCCAGCGGAGCCAGCATACTTATCACCAATCTCGGGAAGGAGGACAGGCATGGACTGCATGATCGGGCCGTTGATGGCGGTAAAGAAGCCATTGATGACCAAAATCGTCCACAGAAGGAAACCAACCGGGGTGTACCACGTCACGAACATCGATATGGCACCGATGAGAGTAGTGACGATGAGAAAACCCTTGAACTTTCCAAGCTTATCGCAGAACGCAGGCCCAACGATGCAGCCGAAAAAGCTGCCAACGGTAACAATTGCGGCCATGAAACCAGCAGTGGCGACGTCTATGCCCTTGCCAAGCTGAAGCGCCTGAGGCAGGAAACCGGCATAGGCAGTGGTAGAGGCAAGTCCAAAACCGACGCCGATGGAGATTAGCCACACGCCAGGACTCTTGATAGCAACCTTGAGGTAGTCGAGCACGGGCTCGGGCTCGGGGAGCGATTGCCCCTCGGGCACATCTCGGTCAAGCACAATCCAAAGAACCCAGGAAATGGTCATGACGACAGCAGCGACCATATAAGAGTTAAAGACGCTGCCGAACAAGCCAGCGCAGATCTGAGCGACAACGATGGCAACGCACGAAGCCGCGTAGAACAAGCCCATGGCGAAACCAGTCTGTTCACGGAACCAGGTGCCGAGCACCTTGATGAGGTTGGCGTTGAGTGCCGAGATTCCCATGCCAATCAGGAACATCGATGTCATCTGCATCGTGAACGAATCGAGCGTAAAGCAACGGAGAAAACCGCCGGCAACCGAAATTGCGGTGCAAACCGTGACAACTTTCTTAGAACCGATACGGTCACCAAGGGCACCCAGCGGAATTGAGAAGAAAACGGCGGTAAGCATAGGAACGAGGAACAGCATCGAAAAGCCGACGGTATCGATATTGAGCATAGGCATGACCTCGACGGCGAGTGCTGAGACCTGGTACTGCATGTAGTTAGCCATAAAGCACAGCAAGCAAACGACTGAAACAATCGCCCAACGCCATGAAGGAAGCTTCTCTTCCATGATGACTCCTTTAATAAGTCGGAATAATCAAACAGCTTGGAGAACCGGGCCCTGGCTCTTAGGTATTCATATTTTGCGATTGGCCCCTCACCGAAACCATTCGGCTAACGGCTTATCATCATTCGAAAAAAGGAGTAGTATCTCTACGCAAATTAACTAAAATGCCAGCTAAACCACTACGCAATCTCATCGGAGGTCATCTTGAGCTTTTTGTCCGATTCTGAATGGCTCTGCTTAAACGATCTCGTGCTTTCGATTAATTCCATCGACAGCGACCGCGAGTTTCGCTCGACCGTCCTCAAAAAGCTGCGTTTTCTCATCCCCTACGAGTCGGCTGCATTTTTCCTGAGCGACCTTTCCAGGGATCTCGTATCCACCCCGCAAGAATGGAAAACGCGCGTCTTTCTTGACCCTCTTGGCATCGATGTCCCCGCTGGGATGCTCGAGCTCTACACCGAAAAGTACTGGCAGCAGGACATGATCGTCGCCCACCGCAATCTTACGCGCTCGACGGTGCTGCGCGAGTCCGATCAGCTCAGCCCTGGCGATATCGACAGCAGTTATATGAAGGATTATCTTGGCGGCCGCCACGTCGTCAACGTCAGTTTCTTTAATGACGAGGGCTTTTTGGGATCGCTCAATCTTAATCGCAAGAAAGAAGAGGGCGACTTTAGCGATCGCGAAGTTCAAATCCTTGAGCTCATCGAACCACACCTCACGAACCGACTATCAAAATGGCGTGTGCGCGCCGACCGCAGCTCGTCTGAAATCGTATTTGCTCACGACTACGACGTCTCAGCGCGCGAAATCGATGTGTGTCGTTGCGTGTTATCGGGCATGGACAACGCGGCCATCGCCGAAGAGCTCTCCATCAGCACTGGCACCGTTAAAAAGCATCTGGAGAACATCTTTCGAAAAACACAGGTCAACAGCCGCGTTGGGCTCATGGCGCTCCTTCAGCAGTACACGGCGCTCAAGCAGTAAGACCGTTCTCGCCCGCGAACCCGCTCACGCCCTATAAAACACGTTGTCGGCAAAGAAGTCGGTCGGCGGCTCCATGCAGGCGATCTCGCCATCAAACATCATGGCGATGTCGTCGGCTACCTGCTCGGCAAAATCCAGGTCGTGCGTTGCCATGATGACGGTGCCGCCAGCCCGCGCATGGTCGCGCAGGGCGCGGGCGATAATGCGGCGGCTGGCCAGGTCCAGACCCTTGGTGGGCTCATCGAGCAATAGCAGTTCGGGGCCGATTAGCAGTAGCTTTGCCAACGCAAGCAGTTGGCGCTGTCCGCCCGAAAGATCGTAGGGGTGGCGCCCATCCAGACCCGACAGCCCCAAGCTCGCCGCACGCTCCCGCGCCAAGTTCTCGTCATATCCGCAGGTCGAGGCCCATTCCATCAGCTCATCGTGAACCGTCTCGGCAACCAGCAATGCTTTGGGGTTCTGAGGCAGCAGCGCCGCCGAGGCCGCTCCGCGCACCATGCGGCCGCGCTGCAGCTTGGCGGTCTTCGCCAGCACCGAGAGCATCGTCGACTTACCGCATCCGTTGCCGCCCACGACCGCATGCACCGCACCGGCCGAAAACGCCACGTCGAGCCCGCGCAGCACCCAACCGCCCGCGCGATCGTAGCGAAACCAGCTCCCTGCCAGGGTGGTAGCCGACCCGCCGTGCATTTTTTGGAGTATTCTGCTCCCATCCGTGCGCGGGAAGGCTTCCGAGCCGTTCTCGAGCGACGTTTGCGCCACAAATTCGGACGATTTGTCCAATTCCGAACTTTTTTTCGCGCTCGATACGTCCCCGGGCGGCTCCAGAGAGCCCAAATTGTCCTCACGCCTGCTGAATACTCCGTTTTTTGCACATCGGACGGCACCCCACCCCAACATGTCGTCGGAAAACAACGATTCTCGGCGTCCCAAAGAAGCCATATCCGCCACCTCGCGCACGCGACCGTCCTCAATCCGGTACGCACACGTCGCATACTCGAGCATTGGACGCGGTTGATGCGTAGCCACAACAACCATGCAGCCCAACTCACGGTTCACGCGAAACAGCGCGTGCAGAAAATTCTTCTCGGCAACGGGATCGAGCTGAGACGTGGGCTCGTCGAGTAGCAGCACACGCGGACGCAGCGCCAGGACGGCGGCAAGCGACAGCAGCTGCTTGCGGCCGCCCGAAAGCGTATCGGTATCGCGATGAAGCCAGTCCTCCAGACCAAAGAAATAGCTGGTCTCAGCTACGCGACGGCGCATCTCATCACGTGCTAGCCCCAAGTTTTCCAGGCCAAACGCCATCTCGTGCCACACGGTTTCGCACACGATCTGGTTCTCGGGATCCTGGAACACATAGCCCACGCGCTCCGCCGATGCCCGCACGTCCATGTCGGCAACGTTCTCGCCCAGCACGCGCGCATCACCAGTGCGCTCGCCCGCCGGCGCGATCTCGGGCTTGAGCAGCGACAGCAGCGTCGACTTGCCCGAACCGGTACCGCCAACAAGCAGCGCAAATGCACCTTGAGGAACACGCCAATCAAGCCCCTCGAGCACCGGTGCCTCGGCCCCGGGATAGGCAAAACTAAGGCCCTGCACCTCAATCGCCGGAATATCCGGGCCGCACGCCGCGCCCGACACCGGGCCCCTATCCAACCGAGCCATCAGCCAAACCTCTTCTCATCAATCGCGTGCGACGCGCAAGGCAGCATCATCCAGGCAGCGTACACGACATAGCCCCGCCACGGCGCCGGCACCGAGAGCTGCGGATAAAACGAATACTGCGTTGTCGCGGTCCATGCCACCGCCACCGCGGCGGCACCAAACACCGCAAGCCCAGCCAGCGCGGCAACGTCGCTGCGCCCCAGTCGATACCGCGCATACGTCGTACGACGCGTCGCGGCACCCCACCCGCGCGAGCGCATCGCGTCCGCGCGCTCCAGCGAATCTTCCATGCCCCAGCCCATCAACACACTCGATGCCCGCAAACGCGAACGCACGGGGTCGGCCGGCGCGCTGCCCGGCACATCAATCGCATCCTGCACCGCCAGCACCGTACGACCGCGGCGCAAAAACTGCGGGATAAGCCTCATGCACATCGAGATCATGAGCGCAATCACCGGCGCGGCATTGCCCAGCAGCGCGAGTACCTTGTCGTATTCGAGCATCGATGCCGCCGCCTCAAACCACAACACGCTCGCCACAAACAGCCCGCCCATGCACAGGCCGTATACCATGCTCTCCAGATACACCGCGCGCATGCCAATACGGAACAGCTCCGTCGAACCCGAGGCGCTAAACAGCGGATTGAGCAGCGCGACGATCAAAATCACCGGCAGCTGCCAGCGGAGCGCGCCCAGCGTGCGGGCAGCCCCACGCGTCGCAAATCCATACGCCAGCCCGCCTGCGAGCGACAGCGCGATCAGTACCGGCTGCATCGAGAACATAGTGAGCCCCAGCGTCAGCACTATATAGAGTGCCGGCACAGCCGGATGCGACATCGAGAATGCCGCGACGGGCCCGCCGCCAAACTCCTCTCGTATGTTATCCACGGGCACCCCCGTTCCCTCGCTCAAACAACAGCTCCGCAGCACCGCCAACGCCGCACGCACGCAGTGCAAACGCCACGCCGGCGGCGCAAGCCTCAACCGCCGCAAACCAATCGTTACGCGCTCGTCATATGCCTGCGGTATCATATTGCGCCGTGTATCGTTTCCAAACACACGTCTCTATAACGTAACAGGAGATCACATGGACGCAACCGCAATTATCCTCGCTGCCGGCGAGGGCACCCGCATGAAGTCGAACCACTGCAAGGTTTCGCACAAGATCCTGGGTAAGCCCATGGTCCAGTGGATCGTCGACGCTACCATCAAGGCCGGCTGCAGCCGCGTCGTGGTCGTCATCGGCAGCCACGCCGACGAGATGCGCGCCCTCATCGACGGCGCCTACGCCAACAGCGCCACCAAGGTCGAGTGCGTCGAGCAGACCGAGCGCCTGGGCACCGGCCACGCCGTAAAGGTCGCGCTCGAGGCCTGCGGCATCACGCAAGGCCCCGTCGTCGTGCTCAACGGCGACCTGCCGCTCATCACCGCCGACACCGTCGCCAAGTTCGCGCAAACCGTCGCCACCGGCGAGCTCGCCTGCACCGTCATGACCATGACCCCGCCCGATCCTTTCGGCTACGGCCGCATCAAGCTGGGCGCCGATGGTCAGATCGAGCGCATCATCGAGCAGAAGGACTGCACGCCCGAGCAGGCCGCCACGCTGCTGGAGTGCAACGCCGGCTGCTACGCATTTGACGGCACGCAGCTCGCCGCCCACATCAACGAGATCGGCAACGACAACGCGCAATCCGAGTACTACCTGCCCGACATGCTCGAGATCCTCAAAGGCCACGGCCAGGCTGTCTCCATCTTCCACTGCGACGACTACCGCGACGGCCTGGGCGTCAACAGCCGCATCCAGCTCGCACAGCTCACCGCCATCGCGCGCGACCGCATCAACGAGCACTGGATGGCCGAGGGCGTTACCTTCATCGACCCCACACAGGCCTGGATCGGCCCCGATGCCGTTATCGGCCGCGATACCGTCGTGTGGCCGCAGACGCACCTGATCGGCCACGTCACCGTGGGCGAGGAGTGCCAGCTCGGTCCCAACAGCCGCCTCACCGACACCACCGTCGGCAGCGGCTGCACCATCGATGAGACCATCGCCATTGAGGCCGTCATCGAGAACGGCGTCGACTGCGGCCCGCGCGCCTACCTGCGCCCGGGCACCCACATGCTCGACGGCTCCAAGGCCGGCACGCACGTGGAGATCAAGAAGTCCACGATCGGCGAGGGTTCCAAGGTGCCCCACCTGTCCTACATCGGCGACACCACCATGGGCTCCGGCGTCAACGTGGGCGCGGGCTCCATCACCTGCAACTACGATGGCGTGCACAAGCACAAGACCGTCATCGGCAAGGACGCCTTCATTGGCTCCGACACCATGATGGTCGCGCCCGCCCAGATCGGCGACGGTGCACTCGTGGCCGCCGGCTCCGTCATCACCGAGCCGGTCCCGGCAGACGCGCTCGGTCTGGGCCGCGCCCGTCAGGTAAATATTGAGGGCTGGGCCGCCGATTACCGCCGCCGCCTGCACGAGGGCGACGAGGTATAACGTTTTACCAAGCATCTAAGGAGCTGTTCCCATGGGGGCGGCTCCTTTTTCTATCGTGACCTGCGCAACCGGATGAGTGGTCGGTTCGTGTCCGTTGGCGGTAAAGACGTTATCAGGACCCGATAAACCCCGCCGCGCGGTTACAATGCAACAAGGCATCTATATGGCATTCGATGTATAAAGGAGAAGGGTAATGCCGATTAATGATCCCGAGAAGTCGGAGAATATGCGCAAGTCCATCCGCGTGTATTCCGGTTCCTCCAACCGTCCCCTCGCTCAGAAGATTGCTGAGTACCTTGGGGTCGAGCTTTCGGGCCTTACGCTAAAGCAGTTCGCCAATGGTGAGATTTACGCCCGCTACGACGAGACCGTCCGCGGCGCCGACGTCTTCCTGATTCAGTCCGTGGCCGGCGGCAACGTCAACGACATGCTCATGGAGCTGCTCATCGCCACCGACGCTGCCAAGCGCGCATCCGCCCGCTCCATCACCGCCGTTATCACCCACTACGGCTATGCCCGCCAGGACCGCAAGGCCGGCCCGCGCGAGCCCATCACCGCCCGCCTCGTCGCCAACCTGCTCGAGCGTGCCGGCGTCAACCGCATCATCACCCTCGACCTGCACCAAGGCCAGATCCAGGGCTTCTTCGATATCCCGGTTAACCACCTGTCCGCACTGCCGCTGTTTGGCCAGTACTACAACGACATGCACTTCGACACCGACAACCTGGTTGTCGTCTCCCCCGACGTGGGTCGCGCCAAGGCCGCCAAGAAGCTGTCCGACATGCTCGGCTGCGACCTGGCCATCGCCCACAAGGGCCGTCCGCGCCACAACGCCGCCGAGGTCATGGGCATCATCGGTGACATCAAGGGCAAGACCTGCATCATCAACGACGACATGATCGACACCGCTGGCACCCTGTGCGCCAACGTCAAGGAGCTCAAGGCTATGGGCGCCGGCGACATCTACGTCTGCGCCACCCACGGCATCTTCTCCGGTCCGGCCATCGAGCGCCTGAACGATGCCCCCATCGTCGAGTGCGTCGTCACCGACGCCATCCCCGTCGAGGTCGGCGGCAAGATCAAGACTATCTCGGTCGCCGAGGAGTTCGCTCAGGCCATCTCCGCCGTTTACCACGAGGAGCCCGTCTCCACGCTCGTCGGCGGCGACTTCGCGCTGTAGTCGCATCGTCCTTGCAACCCGGCGCATCGCCGTCGGAACAGAAGAAACCCCCGCGCTCCCCCTTGCTTCGCAAAGGTCGCGCGGGGGTTTCTTCTGTTCCGACGGCTCGCTCTGCCGCGGCCACGCTTTTGTCTGGTAGGATTTCGCTGAAACGAAGTCTCGCCTTCGGCGGGCGTGGTAGCCTTTGTCGTTGATTGAACTATTTACGTAACGGAGGACAAACATGGCAGCTGCACAGCCGCTTAAGATTCGCATGGTTGCCGGGCTTGGCAACCCGGGTGAGGAATATGCCGAGACCCGCCACAACGCCGGCTTTAAGGCGATCGATGAGCTGGCCCGTCAGGCCGGTGTCACGTACTGGAAAAACCAGGCCGGCGCCGAGGTCGCACTCATCAACATCAACGATCCCGAGGAAGAGGGTGGCAAGCGCCAGATCGTGCTGGTCAAGCCGCAGTCGTATATGAATACCTCGGGTGGCCCCATCTCCAAGCTCTGCCGCGAGTACAAGATCAAGGCCGAGGAGCTACTCGTGATTCACGACGAGCTCGACATCCCCGCCGGTGACGTGCGCGTCAAGGTGGGCGGCGGCCATGCCGGTCACAACGGTCTGCGATCCATCATCGACAAGATGGGCAGCCGCGACTTCAGCCGCATCCGCACCGGCATCGGCAACCCTCCCGGCAAGATGGCCGTCGCCGACTACGTGCTCAAGCAGCTGCGCGCCCGCGAGGCCGAGGATTTCCAGGACACCTGTGCCCGCGCGGCCGACGCCGCGGGTCTCGCCATCGTGCACGGCGTGGTCTATGCCCGCGACCATGTCAACGGTGCCGCTTCCGCCAACGGCAAGCACTAAAACCTACCATTTAGGGATGTTTATTTTGGCAGGTTTTATCTGCGTAAACGCCCCGGTGGCCGCATCGCAATAAACCCCGCGCCGCCATACACGCATAACACCCCAAAGGGGGCCGGCCTCATCACAACCCGAGGCCGGCCCCCTTTGCCGTTTTGCCTGATAAAACCGACCAAAATAAACCTATCCCTATTTGGTAGGTCGAAGTGGATAAACCCTTTTCCCAACCGCCGAAGACACACGTAAGCGACATGCCCATGAGGGTATAATTTGCACCGTATGTCTGCACAACGCCTGTGCGCGTACGGTTTTATTCGGGCTGCCGTCCATTTCCGTGGAGGCACGGTTCGGCAGCCCTAACAAGAGAGGGGTTCTATGTATAAGATCCTGGAGAAGACGCAGTTCTCGGAGAAGGTGTTCAAGTTCCGCATCGAGGCGCCTGCAATCGCCAAGCATGCGCACGCTGGACAGTTCCTCATGGTCCGCGCCAACGAGACGGGCGAGCGCGTCCCGTTTACCCTGGCCGGCTGGAACGGTGACGAGGGCTGGGTCGAGTTCATCTTCATGGTGATCGGCAAGACCACCGAGATGCTGTCCACCTACGAGGCCGGCGAGTCGCTGCGCGACGTCGTGGGCCCGCTGGGCGTTCCCACCGAGATGGCCGAGGGCCCCTGCGCCGTCATTGGCGGCGGCGTCGGCCTGGCAATTGCCTTCCCGGTCGCCAAGCACCTGGTCGAGACCGGTCACGAGGTGCACGCCATCATGGGCGCCCGCACCAAGGACCTCCTGCTCATGGAGGACCAGTTCCGCGAGCTCCTCGACGAGGACCACATCCACATCACCACTGACGACGGTTCCTACGGCGAGCAGGGCGTTGTCACTGCTCCGCTGGAGCGCCTGCTGCAGGACAAGGCCGTAAGCCAGGTCTTCTGCGTCGGCCCCGTTCCGATGATGAAGTTCTCGACCCTCACCGCCCAGAAGTACGACACCCCCATCACCGCGTCGCTCAACCCCATCATGGTTGACGGCACCGGCATGTGCGGCTGCTGCCGCGTCGAGGTGGGCGGCGTGACCAAGTTCGCTTGCGTCGACGGCCCCGACTTCGATGCCACCCTGGTCGACTGGGATGACCTTCGTGCCCGCCAGGCCGCTTACCGTTCCGAAGAGGGCGAGTCCCTCAAGGCTTATGAGGAAAAGAGCTGCGCATGCCACTAGTTAACGGTCGTTTCGTTGCCGATATGAAGTCGCCCCGCACCCCCGATAACGAGGAGCCGGCTGCCGAGCGCGCCTGCGACTTCCGCCCCGTCGACAAGGGCTTCACCGAGGAGATGGCGCTGGCCGAGGCCGAGCGCTGCCTCAACTGCAAGAAGCCGTTCTGTGTTGAGGGCTGCCCCGTCAACATCAACATCCCCCGCTTTATCGAGCAGATCCGCGAGAAGGACTTCGGCGGCGCCCTCGATACCATCCGCGAGGACTCTATGCTTCCCGCCATCTGCGGCCGCGTCTGCCCGCAGGAGAACCAGTGCGAGGGCAAGTGCATCCGTGGCAAGAAGTCCGAGCCCGTGGCCATCGGCCAGCTCGAGCGCTTCCTGGGTGACCGCCCCGAGCTCGCCTCCACGCCCAAGATGGCCCCCAAGAACGGCAAAAAGGTCGCCGTCGTCGGCTCCGGCCCGTCCGGCATCACCTGCGCCGGCGAGCTCGCCCGCAACGGCTTTGACGTCACCGTCTTCGAGGCCTTCTTCACCGGCGGCGGCGTGCTGGTCTACGGCATCCCCGAGTTCCGTCTGCCCAAGGCAGTCGTCAAGCGCGAGATCGACGGCCTGGAGGACATGGGCGTCAAGTTTGAGTACAACTCCGTCGTGGGCAACATGGCCACGGCCGAGGAGCTGTTCGAGCAGGGCTTCGACGCCATCTACGTGGCGACCGGCGCAGGCCTGCCCAAGTTCCTCAACGTCCCCGGCGAGAACCTGCCCAACGTCTTCTTCGCCAACGAGTACCTCACCCGCGTAAACCTGATGAAGGCCAACAAGTTCCCCGAGTACGACACCCCCACCAAGCACGGCAAGAACGTCGTCGTCTTTGGTGGCGGCAACGTGGCTATGGACGCCGTCCGTACCGCCAAGCGCCTGGGCGCCGAGCACGCCATCATCGCCTACCGTCGTACCGAGGACGAAATGCCCTGCCGTCGCGCCGAGCTGCACCACGCTAAGGCCGAGGGCGTCGAGGTCCTGCCGCTCGTTTCCCCGCTCGAGTTTGTCGCTGGCGAGGACGGTTCCGTGTGCGCCGTCAAGGTCCAGAAGATGGAGCTCGGCGAGCCCGACGAGTCCGGCCGCCGTCGTCCGGTTGCCATCGAGGGCGCCATCGAGGAGATCCCCTGCGATGTCGCGATCTCGGCCATCGGCACCAACGCCAACCCCTTCGCAGCCAAGATCGGCGGCAAGATGGAGCTCAACAAGTGGGGCTACATCGTCGCCGACGAGGAGACCGGCCAGACCACCGATCCCCGCATCTGGGCCGGCGGCGACATCGTCACCGGTGCCGCTACGGTCATTCTGGCGATGGGCGCCGGCAAGAAGGCCGCTGCCTCCATCACCAAGAGCCTGCTGGGCGAGTAATCACCTACAGCACTAGCCGCCAAACGGCAAAGTCCCCGTCGAGCACACGCCCGGCGGGGACTTTTTCCATGCCGGCCGCCCAAACCACCACGATGGGGCAGGCACCTTTGTGGTGGTTTGGGACTTGCCCGGTCGTTTTGTCTCAATCTGTAACAGCTGGAGTCCGTTGAGCCCTGCAGTTGTTACAGATTGAGATATTGTGCCGGCCGGCCACGCTGCATCTCAATCTGTAACAGTTAGAGACCAAATATGCCGCCTGGTGTTACAGATCAAGACGTTGGGCTGACGGCCGAACGGTTCATCTCAATCTGTAACAGTTAGAGCCATTTTCGCTGGCTTGGTGTTACAGATCGAGACTATGCAAAAGCCGAGGATAGGCACTGCCGCCAAGGCCTTCCCCTCGGCCTAAAACAAAAACCACCACAAAGGTGCCTGTACCCTTTGTGGTGGTTTTTGGTCGGCTAGCCTTCGAGTTGAGCCACTTTGTAGCGGTAGGCTGCGGCGATGACGTCCTTGCAACCCTCGCGGCCCAGCTTGGCGCGGTTGACGACGATGTCCTTGCCGCTCGTCATCTTCCACTTTCCGGCACTGTAGCGCTTATAGAACGCCTCGCGCGCCTTCTGCTGCTGCTTGACCAGCTTGGCGCCCTTCTTTTTGTTAAGGCCGCGCTTCTTGCGCACGATCTCGACGCGGTCCTCAAAGGGTGCGGTCACCAACACGGCAATGTGGTTGGGATTGTTGCGCAGCAGGTAATCGGACAGGCGGCCTTCGATAATGCAGCTCTCGGTCTCGCCCAGATCCAAAATCACCTGGCTCATCTTTTGGAACAACTTGTCCGAGTACGAGCGGGCGTCGTAGCGGTCGGGCAGAAACGCCATGTTCTCCACGGCCAGGCGCTCGTCGTAGGCAGCCATCTTGTCGAGCGACTCGCCCGCACGCAGCGACGCACGTACCAGCAGCTCGTTGTCATACAGCGGAATCCCCAACTCGTCGGCAAGCATGCGACCAATCTCGTGGCCCTCGGCGCCAAAGTCGCGCGCGATGGTAATGACCACAGGACTCTTCTTGTTCTCCAGATCGCTCATCGCGATTCCTTTCTAACAAATGAGAAAAAGGCTGTCTATCGCCTTTTCCCACGATAGCGTACCAGGGAAAGCCAGGCTACGCTGCCACCATTCGCCTCTGATATGCTCTCACCAGCAGCGAGATACCAAAGTTGAGCACAAAGTACATCGCAAACACCAGACCGTAGAGCATAAGCACCTGCGACAGGTCGATCGCGTGGGCCATCACGACATTTGCCGTGTACATGAGCTCGGCAACGTTAATGCCCGAAAGATACGAGCTGTCCTTAATGACGGTCGTACACTGGCTAAACAGCGCCGGAATGATCGTCTTAAACGTCTGCGGCAGAATGATGTAGCGCATGGTGGCAAAGAAGCCGAAGCCCTGGCTCTGCGCTGCCTCAAACTGGCCGCGCGGAATCGAGTTGAGGCCGCCGCGCACAATCTCGGCCATAACAGCGCTGGTAAACAGCGTAAAGGCGATGGTCGAAATCACAATGTCCAAACCCTGCACCGTAAAGTAGATAAACAGAATCCACAGCAGGTTCGGCGTGCAGCGGAACAGCTCGATATAGACGCTCACCAAAATACGGAACGGGCGGGGCGCATAACTCTTAACGAGCGCCAGCACCGTGCCAAAGATGAGCGAGAAAAAGATCGACAGCGCCGAGATCTCGATGGTCTTAACAAAGCCGCCCCAGATGTAGAGCAGGTTGGTCGCGTTGAAGATTTCCATGCGCTAGGCCTCCTCTACGTTGTCGAGCCCCAGCTCGGCCAGGCTCACGCCGCGCGGACGCTCCTTGGAGCGGCGCTCGAGCCACTGCACCAGCATGGCGAGCGGAAAGCAGATGATGAAGTACATAAGGCAGCAGACGATGTATCCCTGCAGGTAACCGTACAGACTCACAAAGTTGTCGGAACGATACATAAGGTCGCCGCCGGCCACGAGCGCCAGCACCGACGTGTTCTTGACCAGGTTGAGTGCCTGGTTACACAGCGGCGGCAGAATGATCTTGAACGTCTGGGGCAGCACGATGTACCAGTACGCCTGGGCACGGGTGAAGCCCTGGCTCTGCGCCGCCTCCATCTGACCGCGCGGAACCGCCTCGATACCGGTGCGGATGACCTCCGAGATGTAGGCCGCGTGATACAGGCCCACGCCCAAGAAGCCCAGCACGAACGGCGCGATGCGCACCGGCTGGTCGGCACCGGTTATGGCCTGCAAAAACTGCGGACCAGCCATGTACATAAAGAGCACCTGCACGGGCAACGGGGTGTTCTGGTAAAACTCCACGTACACGCGGCTTATGGCGCGCAGCACGCGCGAACGGGTGGTAGAGAACACACCCAGCAGCGTGCCCAGTACCAGCGACAGCAGCAGACCGGCAACGACCACCTGTAGCGTCACGCCAAAGCCCTCCCAGAAGGGCCCCATGTTTTGAAATGTCGTCGACCAACGGTCGGCGTCAAATAATCCTTCGAGCATTTGATTCCTTCCTTGGACGATGCGCCTATACAAGACCCCAGGTCTTGACCTCTTGGTCGAGCCAGCCGTCGGCCAGACGATCGCAAATCACCTGATCGACCACGGCCGAAAGGTCGCAGCCCTTCTTGGTCGCCACGCCGTAGCCCTGCTCGCCAAACTTGACCTCGGGCTGCAACAGCTCAACGGTCTCGTTCATGTAACCGGCCAGCGTGGAGCGGTCCATGGCAAAGACGTCGATATTGCCGGCGTCGAGCGAGCTCTTGATGATGGGATAGCCGCTAAAGGCCCTAAACTCGGGCTTACAGCTAAAGCCGTTGTCCTTGATCATCTGCTCGATCAGGCCCTGCGTGGTGGCACCCTGGCTCACGCCAATGACCTTGCCGTCCAAGTCCTCAATCGAGGTAAAGCCCGAACGCTTCTTGACCATGAGTCCCACGTAGTCGGTGCGGTACGGCGTCGAGAAATCCCAGCTCTTCTTGCGCTCGTCGGTGATGGTGTAGGTCGCCGCGACCACGTCGAGTTGGCCGTTATCGATCAGCGGGCCGCGCGTCTTGGGCGTTACGTCGGTAAACTCGACAAGCTCCTGGGCGCGGGCCTCCTTGTAGCTCACGCCAAAGACGGCAGCGGCGATCTGGTAGCACAAATCGACTTCCATGCCCTCAAAGCGGCCCTTGGCGGTGTCGTAATAGCCATAGCCGGGAACGTCCTTCTTGACGCCGGCATTCAGATGTCCACGCGACTTAATGGCCGCAAGCTTGGACCCCTTGTCGGAGCCCTCGCCGCTGGTGGAGTTGCCGCAACCGGTAAGCGCGGTCCCCGTCAGCGCAAGCATGCCGGCGCCCGCCAGCTGCAAAAAGTGACGGCGCGACACGGCCGCCCTCGTCATATCCGTCATGTCCATCACCGCGCCTAGTGCAGAATCTTGGACAGGAACTCGCGGCAGCGCGGGTTCTCGGGGTTATCGAAGAAGTGCTCGGGCGTGCCCTCCTCCAGAATGCGGCCGTCCTCCATAAAGATGACGCGGTCGGCCACCTGGCGCGCAAAGCCCATCTCGTGCGTCACGCAGATCATGGTGATGTCCTCCTGCGCGAGCTCAATCATAACGTCCAGGACTTCCTGGACCATCTCGGGGTCGAGCGCCGAGGTCGGCTCATCAAACAGGATGATGGGCTGCTTGGTGCACAGGGCACGGGCGATGGCGATGCGCTGCTGCTGACCGCCCGAGAGGTTCTGCGGATACTCGCCGGCCTTATGCGCCATGCCGACGCGCTTGAGCGCGGCGATGGCGATCTCGGTCGCCTCCTCCTTGCTCTTCTTTTGTAGCTTGATGGGCGCGAGCGTCAGGTTGCCCAGCACCGTCATGTTGGGATACAGGTTGAACTGCTGAAACACCATGGAACTATACTTGCGAGCCATCTCCAGGTGATTCTTTTTGGTAAGCGGCGTACCGTCGATGATGACCTCGCCCGACGTGGGCTCCTCCAGATAATCGACGCAACGGATGAGCGTCGACTTACCCGAGCCGGAAGGCCCGATCATTACGAGCTTCTCGCCGCGCTTGACGGTGAGGTTGATATCTTTGAGCACATGCAGGTCGCCAAAGTACTTGTTGAGATGCTTGATCTCGATCATGTCTGCCATGAATGTCCCTTCCCTGCGTTTACACGAGTTGAACTATTGTACGGAAAGAACCACGTTTCCGCAGCCCCCACTACATTCCCGTAAAGAACCCGCAATCTTCCACCCACTCATTAGGCACTCATTGGGGACAGACTTAAATGAGTACCCGGGAAGTGGGCACTCATTTAAGTCTGTCCCCAATGAGCGCCGAAAATAGTACAACCGCCCTTGTTGAGCATAAGTCAGCGAAACCCCGTACACGCGAGCAAGGTGACGTGAAATGAAAGGGCGCAGACCTTATGGTCGCGCCCTTGAAATTGAACGTCAGATTGCCGTGTGTACGGGTTTGCAGCATCGAGCCGTTACGCGGTTTGGTAAAACCGCGTAACAAATTACGCGAGTTTGGCTCCGACGATCTTGGCCGCGGCAGGCTTGTCGAAGTTGCCACCGGTGGCCTTGCCCAGAGCGCCCATGACCTGGCCCATCTGCTTCTTGGACGTGGCGCCCAGCTCGGCGATGACCTGCTCGATCAGAGCCTCGAGCTCCTCGCCCGAAACCTGCGCGGGCAGCAGGCTCTCCAGAATCTTGACCTGCTCGGTCAGGTTGTCGGTACGCTCCTGGTCGGTGCCGGCCTTGATGGACATCTCCAGCGTCTCGCTCGTCTGCTTGATCAGACGCTTGATCATGCTGTTGACGTCTTCCTCGGTCACATCGCGGCGCTCGTTGACCTCGATGTTCTTCACCTCGGCCTTAACCTGGCGAATGATGGACAGGCGAACCTTGTCCTTGGCCTTCATGGCGGCGATCATTTCCTGCTGCAGCTCTTCGTTGGTCATCTGCAAATCCTCCTCAATAGTGCGGGCGACACTCGCGCGAGCACCGCCCCATGATTACTCAGTCGTCGACGAATTGTCGGTCGAGCTCTTGGTGACACCCTTCAGGCTCACGTTGTAGGGTACGTCCTTGGGCATGGGGTTGACGGTGATGTCGGCGTCCTTCTTGTACTGCTCAAGCCACTCGCTATATGCAGTGCTGGCCGCCTGCGTCTTCACCACGTTGGAGACGTACTTCTTGATGGCCTTGGGTACCTGCTTGATATCATCGACCTGGCTATCGACATGGAAGTAGTCGGTGCACTTGATGATGTGGTAACCATAGGTCGACTCGATGACTTCGCTCACGTCGCCCTTGTTGAGCCCCTCGAGCGCCGTCTGGTAGCTGTCGACAAAGGTGGTGAGCTTATCCCAGCCCACATCGCCCTTCTTCTCCTTGGAACCGGTGTCCTCGGAGTACTGTTCAACGGCGTCCTCAAAGCTTAGCTCACCGGAGTTGATCTTGTCCAGGCACTCCTGTGCCTTGGCCTTGGCGGCGGCCTTGTCCTCGTCGGAAGCGTCGGAATCAACCTTGATCAGGATGTTCGACGAGCGACGGGCGTCGTTATAACTGGACAGGTTTGCGTTGGTGTAATCGACAATCTCACTGTCCTTGGGCTTGCTCGTGGGCGCGACGGCATCCTTAAGCTTTTGCTGTGCCAGGCTCTCCTTGAGCGAGTCCTTGTAGGTGTCCTCGGTATAGCCGTAGGTCTTGAGGGTCTTCTTAAAGGCCTTGGCACCGCCCGCGCTCTTGCACGCGTCCTTCCAAGCCTTCTCGACCTCCTCGTCCGACACCGTCACGCCGTTCTCTTTCTGTGCCTGTTGAAGCAGAATCTGCTGCGTGTAGGAGTCGATGAGTTGCTTGCGATACTTCTTGGGCGTGAGGTCGTTGTCGACCAGATACTGCGCCCAGTCCTTGTCCTTGGTGTAGCCGTAGGACGTGCGCATGCTCATGATCTGCTTGGTCACGGTGTCCTCGGTGAGATTGGTGCCGTTGATAGTAGCAGCAACACCGCCGGTCAGCTTGTAGCCCGAGGTGTCCTCGGCCTGCGACATAAGGCCAGAGCACGCCATGGCCGAGACAGAAAGCAGCATTGCTAGCACGCCAATAACCACCAGGACGATCTTGACGGTCTTGGACACGCGGGTCTTGCGCTGCTTCTTGCGAGAGCTGGAGGCGGCGCGAGCCTGCTGCTCGGGCGTCGGCTCGGGTGCGGGATTCTTTTTCTTATTTGCCATAGTTGGCCTTTCGCATAACGAATCGAACAAACGCCATTGTGTCACAACGCAGCCCCCGCGGCACGCTTGGTGCATTGGGGACAGGTTAATCTGCACCATTTTGGTGCAAAGGGGACAGCTCTGGCAGCCGTCAGTTAGGGACGTTCCTTTTCTGCCGACAGTTAGGGACAGTCCCCAAGTGCCGGCTTTAAAAGTGGCGGCGGATGGCGTCGACCATGCCTTGGGGCGTGGTCTGGCCGAGCACATCGGCTGCGACGTCCGCGTCCATAAAGATATTCATGAGCGCTTGCAGGGCCTCGACCTGGCCGCCCGGCTCGGCAATACCCAAATTGATGACGATCTGCGCCGGCACGGGGGCACCCATGCCGGCCATAGCATTGAACGTCACGGGCGCGGCGGGCTTTACCACCGCGATATAGGGCTTGGCCACAAACCCCGGGTCGGTGTGTGGGATGGCGATGTTGGCCGCCGGCATGGCAAGGCCCGTGGGATAGGCATCCTCGCGCGTGCGGACGGCGTCGAGCCAACCGGTGCAGATGTAGCCGCGTGGGGCAAGTTCGCCTTCGAGTCGCGCAAACACCTCGGCGGGCGTCGCACACTCCCAATCAAAAAACACCAGCTCAGGCGTAAACAGTGCTTCGTTATCCGCCATACCGTCCTCCAAAGTTGCATGAGGGCCACAATGCTCAATATGATAGCGAAACGGGGTATGCAAGGTTAGCCGAGGATCCCGATGAGCTCGAGTGCGCGCGCGGGCGTCAAGCATACCTCGGGCATCGTCTCCAACATGCGTCGGTCGCTCGTGACTACGTAGTCAACATCCGCCGTATCGCCCGAGGCGATAATGAGATTGTCCTCGAGGTCCGGCATGCGCTTGCCAAGCATGCGCGCCATCTCGCACTCCGCCATCGAAAGCGGGGAAGCCGTTGCCACCTGCATCATATGCTCGACGCATGCCCATGCAGCCGGACCGAACGAAGCGTTAATCCCATTCACATTCCGTCGAGCTAGACGCCGAGGCAAGATGTAGAACACGTCCTTTGCCGTCGTTGGCGCGTACAGAAGGTCGATCTTTCCCGCTTCGGCCAGTTCAACCAATCTTCTCACGTTGTCGAATGCGCCCTCTTGCAGGTAGTAATCAAGCCAAACATTCGTGTCCACCAAGAGCCGCTTTGCCTCGATCATCGGCAATTCGCCTCGATGTCGGCAATCATCGCGTCATACATATCATCTCGTACGGCATCCCAGTCTTCCGCAGATGATCCACCTGGCGCAAAATCCGAAGCGCTTAGCCCCAACGAGGAAAAAGCTAGGCCACACCCCTGCTCGGCCAGGCTCTCCGCACGGGGCGCCTCGCGCTTATCCGCCACCATAAATCCCGGCAACGTTTGATGCTCGACAAGATAGACCCAAAGCGCACGAATAGCATCGCTCGCCCCCAATCCATTGCGAGTTAGGACCGCGTCGCCACCAGCCTTGAGCATAGGATCGATTCGCGTGTTGAGCTGCACCGTTGCTGTACCCATAGCGGCTCCTCTCTATCTGCTAGCAGTATAGCAAACATGAAAGGCCACGCAAAAGGGCCCCGCCCGCACACGGACGAGGCCCTATCAGATTTCTTGGTTCTGATGAAGCTTTTACATCTCAAGGAAACCAAGGAGACCCTTTTTCAAGCGACTAGCGCGCCGGGTCAACTGCCACCTTGCCGTTCTCCAGCACGTGGATGCGACCGTCGGCGAGCATTTGCACGACCTCGGGATACAGCACGTGCTCAATCGCGTGGATGTGCTCCTCGAGCGTGTCGACATCCCAGCCCTCCTCAACAGCCAGTGTGCGCTGGGCGATGATGGGACCGTTGTCGTAGATCTCGTTGGCAAAATGCACGGTCACGCCAGTTACCTTGACGCCGCGCGCAAAGGCATCGTCAATCGCATGCGCACCGGTAAAGCTCGGCAGCAGCGCCGGATGCAAGTTGACCACGCGGTTGGGAAACGCCGCCAGCAGCGGCGTGTGCACCATGCGCATGTAGCCGGCCATGACCACATACTCGCAGCCGCGCTCGAGAAGCTCGTGCGCGATGATCTCGTCGGCGGCAATAGGGTCGGCGTAGACATCCTTGGACAGCGTGAGCGTCTGGATGCCCGCGCGCTCAGCGCGCTGCAGGCCCTTGGCCGAAGGACGGCTCGACACTACAAGCTCAATCGAGGCGTTGAGCTTGCCGGCGGCGATAAGGTCGATCAGCGCCTGCAGGTTGGTGCCCGAACCGCTGATAAGCACGCCGATCTTGAGCGGCTCGGCCGTATCGGTGCCGGTCGGACGGGTGTAGGGCACAAAGCCCAGGCCCTCGGCAGCAGCCATCTGCTCGCTAGCGCTCATCGGAGTACACGACCTTACCGGAACCCTCGACGCACTCGCCCACGCGGAACGGCTTCTCGCCCAGCGCGACCAGAGCCTCGGTCACGGCAGCCTCGTCCTCGGGGGCGACGATCAGGCACAGGCCGACGCCCATGTTGAAGGTCTTGCACGCCTCGTTGGGAGCGAGCTCGGCCTGACGCGACACGTAAGTAATGACGGGCGGAACATCCCAGCCCATCTCGGCGCCGCTGCGGGTGACCACGGCATCGACATCGTCGGCGAGCGCGCGGTTGAGGTTCTCGGTGATGCCGCCGCCGGTGATGTGGGCGATGGCGTGCACGTTAGCGCCACCGCGCAGCAGCTCCAGAATCGGCTTGACGTAGATGCGCGTAGGAGCCAGCAGAGCGTCGGCCAGCGAAGCACCGCCGAGCTCCTCGAGCGGACGGCTCAGTTCCTCGGCCTTAGCGGCGGCCTCGGGCGTACCCGGCTTGATGCCGTCGACACCGATGACCTTGCGCACGAGCGAGTAGCCGTTGGAGTGCACGCCAGTGGAGGGCAGGCCCAGGATCACGTCGCCGGGGCGAACGTTCGCGGGATCAAGCATCTTGGGACGGTCGACGACGCCCACGGTAAAGCCGGCGAGGTCGTAGTCGGCCGGAGCCATGACGCCCGGGTGCTCGGCCATCTCGCCGCCCACGAGCGCGCAGCCCGCGAGCTTGCAGCCGTCGGCCACGCCCTTGATGATCTTTGCCATGTGCTCGGCCTCAATGTGACCGATGGCAACGTAATCCAGGAAGAACAGCGGCTCGGCGCCCGAAGCCAAAATGTCATTGACGCACATGGCGACCAGGTCCTGGCCCACCGTCTCGTGACGGTCCATGATCTGGGCGAGCACGAGCTTGGTGCCCACGCCGTCGGTGCCGCTAATCAGGATCGGGTCTTCCATATCCTTAAGCGCGGCGGCCGAGAACAGGCCGCCAAAGCCACCGATGCCGCCGATGACCTCGGGGCGGTTGGTGTCCTTGACCATCTGCTTAATAGCGTCGACGGCGCGGCCGCCCTCGGCGGTATCGACGCCGGCGTCCTCGTACGTCACATGCTTGCTGTCGCTCATCTGAGTCTCCCTCTCCCACTACCGTCTGACGAGCAGGCGCCAAACGGTGCTCATAGTTGCCCCATTTCGGCGCGCGCCATAACAGCACGCGCCGTCATATCAACAAAACAGCAGGTAAAACCTACCAAAATAAACCTGTCCTAAATGGCAGGTTTTAGGCCTCACCGTGTTCCTCTTCCCAGCTGCGGTCGTCATATTTCTCGACCACGGCGTCGTCGTCAAAGTGTAGCGGCTTGTCCAGGTTGCGGGGCTTAAAGCCCTCCATGAATTTGTCGCGGCCAAAGCTCTCGGGAATCGCCACGGGATAGCGGCCGGTAAAGCACGCATCGCAGTAGCCGCCCTTGGGCATGACCTTCAGCAGGCCCTCGACCGAAAGGAAGGCCAGCGAATCGGCGCCAATGTACTCGCAGATCTCATCGACCGTCTTGTTGGCGCTGATGAGCTGCGACTGCACGTCGGTATCGATACCGTAGAAGCACGGCCAGATGACCTCGGGCGAGTTGATGCGGATATGAATCTCCTTGGCGCCGGCGTTGCGCAGCATCTTGACGAGCTGCACCATGGTGGTGCCGCGCACGATGGAGTCGTCGATGACGACCAGGCGCTTGCCCTCGATGTTGTCGCGCAGCGGGTTGAGCTTCATGCGCACGCCCATGGCGCGCAACTCCTGCGTAGGCTCGATAAACGTACGGCCCACGTAGCGGTTCTTGATAAGGCCCTCGCCAAAGGGAATACCGCTCTCGTGCGAATACCCCTCCGCAGGCGGCAGGCCGGAGTCGGGCACGCCGATGACCAGGTCGGCCTCGACAGGCTCCTCATGTGCCAGCTGACGACCCATGTCGTAACGGCAGGCATAGACGCTCTTGCCGTTCATGATGGAGTCGGGGCGGGCAAAGTAGACCTGCTCAAAGATGCAGTTGGCGGGCTCTTCGGCTGCAGGCACGCCCTGCTCGGATACCAGGCCCTCGGCGCTGATGCGCAAGATCTCGCCGGGACGGACGTCACGGACGTACTCGGCACCCACGATGTCGAGTGCGCAGGTCTCGGAAGCAACGACCCAGCCGCCGGCGCGCGTGACACGGACGGCGGAGTCGACCGTCGCGGCGCCGTCCTGCGACGGCAGCTGCGAAACGGCTGCGGCATCGGCCTGGTCCAGACCCTCGTCCACCAGCTTGCCCAGCACGAGCGGGCGAATGCCGTGTGGATCGCGGAATGCGTAGAGCGCCTGCTCGTTGATGAGCGTCATGGCGTAGCCGCCGCGCACGAGCTCCATGGTCTTGCGAATACCCTCGCGCAGGTGGCCCGTACGCTGGGTAAAGTAGCCGATAAGCTTGGTCGCGACCTCGGAATCCGAATTGGAGAGGAACGGCACGCCCAGCTCGATCAGCTGACGGCGCAGCTCGTCGGTGTTGACGAGGGTGCCGTTGTGCGCGAGCGCGATAATGACGCTATTGATGGTAGAGAGGTGCGGCTGAGAGGCTTCCCAGCTCTTGGCGCCGGCAGTGCCGTAGCGCACATGACCCACGGCCAGCTGGCCGGAGAGCGTCGACAGGTCGGCGTTGGAGAACACGCGGTCGAGCAGGCCCAGATCTTTGCGGACCATAACCGTGCCGCCGTCACCCACGGCGATTCCAGCCGATTCCTGGCCACGGTGCTGCAGCGCACGCAGGCCAAAGTACGTCAGTCGAGCCACGTCGCGATCGGGCGCCCATACGCCGAAAATGCCACATTCCTCATGCAGCTGGTCGGAGTCCGGATCATACGTCGACATGGTGTTCACCTGTCCCGCGGCACGCTCGGCCGCGCGGATGGTTTCTTGAGACATGGTATCCCCTCAGAGCCTCGTATTTTTGGCGTTACCCGCCTTATTATACGCACGGCGCGACGTGCTCCCCAGCGCATGAGCAGCGCTTTTTAAAAGCCCACCGAGCTAATAATCAGTTTTGTTGCCAAACATTTTATCGGTCTGTCCAGTGTAAGTGCCCGCGCCCCCAGATGGCCGCCGCGTCCGCCGTTGGGGATTACAAAGTTGCAATTGGGACGTTCGCCCTGTCTTTTGGCAGGTCGGCGGCGTATCCTTATAACCTACAACAAAGCGAGAAAGGTTCTGTATGGATCGAAACGAACTCGACCCCAGCGTCCCCAGCGCCACAGAGGTCAAGAAGATTCCCCTCATCATTAAGGTGTACGCCGTCCTGTGCATCCTTTCCGGCGTGGGCACGCTCCCGTCGGTCGCTGCCTTTATGTGGCAGGTCATCACGGCACTTGTTAACGGCAACGCCACCGAAAAGCTCGGCGACAACACGCTCGTCGCAGTCGGCCTTATCGTCGCCGGCATCATGCTCTCTGCGGCAAGTGCCGTCATCTTAATCATCTTTGGCCTGGACCTTATCAAAAACCAGCGCCGCAACGCCGCCCGCCTGTCCTACATCCTTATTGCATTCACCGTCGTCGAGCTTTTGGTCGACGTGATGCTCCAGGGCATCGGGCCCTTCCTGCTGCGTCCCGCGATCCAGCTCGGCATCCTTGTTGCACTTTCGGCAACCGTCGACCCCACGCTGCGTCAGGAGCGCGAACTGCAGCGCCGCCTGCAGGAGATGCTCGACCGCGACGCCGCCGCCGAGGGCATGCTCGGCCGCGATGAAACCGGCGAGGGCTACATCAAGCTCAACTACTTCAACCTGTTCTGGGTGTTCTTTGTCTGCTGCATACTCGGCCTGATCGCCGAGGACATCTGGCACATGACGGTCGGCGACCCGGGCGTCTATCAGAACCGCGCCGGCATGCTGTTTGGCCCCTTCAGCCCCATCTACGGATTTGGCGCCGTGCTCATGACCATGGTGCTTAACCGCTTCTACAAAAAGAACCCCATCATCATTTTCCTGGTGAGCGCCCTGCTCGGCGCCAGCTTTGAGGTGTTCGTGGGCTGGTTTATGCAGACCGCGTTTGGCGTGGTCTCGTGGAGCTACTCGCACATAACGCTGTTCGGTTTGCCCGATCCGCTCGTGGTCCTCACGGGCGGACGCACCTGCACGGGCTTCGCCTGCCTGTGGGGCCTGGGCGGCCTCATCTGGATCAAGCTGCTGCTGCCGAGGCTGCTTAAGCTTATCAACAAGATCCCCTGGAAGAGCCGCTACTCGGCCACCGTCATCTTTACCGTTATCATGCTGGTCGACGGCGTCATGACGCTGCAGTCGCTCGACTACTGGTACCAGCGCGTTAACGACACGGAGCCGGACATTCCCGTCGCACAGTTCTACGGAGAGCACTTCGATAACGAGTACATGGAAAACCGCTTCCAGAGCATGACCATGAGCCCCAAGGATGCGACGCGCGTGTAGCGCCCACCGCGCCCAAAACGCAAAATGCCCGCCGGTATCACACGTACCGGTGGGCATTTTTATAAACGATCCTTCTATCGACGCAAGCCTCTACGCCTCGCGCTCGACCTCACTCACGCATTCGTTCTTAATGGTGCCAACGAGCGCCTGCAGCGCATCGACCACGTGCGGGCGAATGTCCCCGCCGATGAGCACGAGCATGATGTCGTCACCTACGGCAAGCTCGCCGCTTGCCAGCCACACACGCACATAGCCGATACCCGGCATCGCACGCGTCGCCTCGATAGCAGCCTGCACCTTCTGAGCATCGAAGCCAAACACCATGCCGCCCACCTTATGCCCAGGCGCCACGCCATCGGCCTCGACTCCGCGCACCTCAGCCTTGGGCGTCGCGCGCACCACACCGTTATGCGTCAGATACATCCCACAGCCTGCCGCCGAAGCATCGGCCTTGGCCTCGCGCAGCCAAGCATCAATCGAAGGCATCAATTTGCCACTCTCGAGCATCATTTCTCCCTTACCGTCGTCGAGTAGCCAATTTGGGACGGGGCCTTTTTAGCTACTCTCGAACAACTTATTCCTCGACCGGCGTGAGCACCATGACGGCGCGTGTGTTGCTCAGCGACAGCGAACGACAGGTCACAAGCGTTACAACCTTAGTTGCCGAAGCGGCACGATCGGTGGCATCACTCGCCACGGCAGAAGCGCCGTCGAGCATCTCGGACAGGTAGTTCTTGAGTCCGTCGTCGCCCTCAAAATTGGTCGTGCGCGCCTTGGCATACGTGTCCTCGACCACCTTGGTCGCCAGCGGACGCAACTTATACGTCGCATCGCGCGTGATGTAGTACACATATTCAATGCTATCGAACGTTGCCTGGTCAGTCGTATCCGAAATCACGTTGAACATCGACCCATCGTTCATATGGTGGCCGTAGATCGTGGTCTGCTGGTCGACCATTCCCGGCGCGGTGTCATCGCTATCCAAGAAGATGGCACCCGAGGCGTTAGACGTGCCATCGAACAGCGTGTTGAGGTATTTGGAGTTGTTGTTGGTCTGCACCACGGGATAGTTGATGTTGGTTCCCGGCACGTAAATCCAACCCACAATCTCGGGGTTCGTCTGAGCAAGCGCATCAAAGTCGATAATCGGCACGCCGCTGGCGTCCTTATCGCTTACATATTGCTTCTCGATTTTCTGATACGAATCGCTCGCCTGCTTATAGCCAATCTGGGCATTAATAAAAATAGCGGCGGCGGCGACAATCAGACCGATACCGATGATGATGAGCAGAATGGGAATAATGGAGTGGCGCTTTTTGCGCGGCGGCTCGGTGCGATCCGACGGCGCGGCATGCGATGAAGACCGGGGCGGCTTCTTAGCGGAGCTATAAGACGAAGGACGATATGCGGCCGGCGCGTCCTGTCGACGATGCGTCGCCGGTGTCACGGGGCGCGGCGCGCGCGGCTGCTGAGGAGAGGATGTCCGACCCTGCTGTGCCGCACGGGCAGCACCCGGCTTCGACGGATCGGGAATCTGAGAAGCCTTGAATCGTTTTCCCTGATAATCGGACATGGCTCTCCTTATACTGCGGTGAAACGGCGGAACGCTTAGGCGTCAGCCATCTCCTGCTTCATCTTCTCGATAACCTTGCGGTACTCGGGGTCGCAAGCACCCAGAATCTGTGTGGCATAGATGGCGGCGTTCTTGGCACCGTTGATGGCAACGCAGGCCACGGGCACGCCCGAAGGCATCTGCACCATCGACAGCAGCGAATCCATACCGCCCAGGTCACTCGTCTTCATAGGCACGCCGATAACCGGCAGCGGCGTAAAGGCAGCCACGACACCACCCAAGTGAGCGGCCTTGCCGGCGGCGGCGATAATCACTTTGATACCGCGATCGGCGGCAGTCGAAGCCCAGTCGTGGACCTTCGCCGGCGTGCGGTGCGCGCTCGCAATGACGAGCTCATAGGGCACACCCAGTGCCTCGAGCTCGGCGGTGCAGCCTTCCATAACGCCCAGATCGGACTTGGAACCCATGATGATCCCGACAACCGGCTTCTGATCTGCCATAAACATAGACCTCCTGTTGAGAGCGGTGACGCAGCGAATCCGCGACCCTTAACTGCAAATAATTCAAGTATAGCCACCGATGCCGATGTGTTCGGTGAGAGACGGAATGCTTTGCGAGATTAAGGCCGAAGGGTCGGAGCTTTCCGCCTACATTCAAAAAGCATGCCCACCGTCCTTGGGTGGGACGGCGGGCACGCTTGCTTAGCTGTTGCTGGGGCTACTTGGCCTTGCTGCGACGATGGAAGAAAGCGCCGATCGCGGCGATGATGGCGCCGAGACCACCGACGGTCACGACGGTCGCCGCCGTCTGGTCGCCGGTATTGGGGATCGCCGAACCGTTCTTCTTGCTGCCCTGGGCCTTGTCGCCTGCGGGCTTGCCCGCCTGGTTGCCGCCGTTCGAGCCATTGCCGGAACCCTGGTTGCCCGAGCCGCCCTGGTTGCCGGAGTCGGCATCCCTGAGGCTCTCAATGGCCAGCTTGAGCTGGTCATAGGCCGCCTGGAGCTGGGTGTCGGAAGCATTCTCATCACCCAAGATGTCCTCGGCGTAGGTAATGGCATCCGTCAGGGCCTTGACAGACTCGTCCGTCTTGCCCCTGGTGTCAGTCTCCTTCGCCTGCTTGACCAGGGCCTTGAGCTGCTTCTTAGTCGGATTCTCGACCGGGACCACCGGGGTCTTCTCGAGCGCGCCGCGGGCGCTCTCGAGCGCCCTGAGCGCCTGGTCGACCTCGTCCTGCGTGGCGTCCTCATCGCTCAAGATGGCGCGGGCGCTCGCCAGGGCGTTCTCGAGCGCCGTCCAGGAGGCCTCGGTGTAGTCACCGGCCTTGAGGTCGCCGGCAGCAACCTCGGCATCAACCTTTTCGATCGCGGTAGCGAGATCATCCTTCGCCACCGGATCGGGGACGGCCGTACCGTAGAACTTGAGCTCCGCCATGCTGCAGTAGGCATCAACGTCGCCACCGCCGGCGTGAATCACCTTGACGGTCACGTAGCGACCGCGCGCGGCGCCAAAGCTCATCTGCTTCCAGTCGCCACGGTCGGTGAGCACGCGGCCGTCGTTGTCGAAGGCGAACGTACCCATCGACGCGGCGGTGCCCATCTCATAACCGTCGGCAGTGTCGGAGACCAGTATCTCGGCCTCGAAGATATCGCCGTTAGTGCCGCCGTCCTGGCGCGGCAGGAATGTAACGTCGGTGAGATCGTAGTCGCGGCCCAGGTCGACACTCAGATACTGGGGCATACCGGTCCCATGGGCCCAGTCGCTGTGCCAAAGCGTCCGCTCGTCGCCGTCGAGAGCGTTGACGGCGTTGCTGCCCTCGTAGTCGGCCTCACTCGAGAAGCCGGCCACCTTGACGTTCTTGCGGTTCTCGGGCGTGTTGATGAGAATCTTCTCATCAACAGGGCGCATCTTGAGGCCGTCGATTGCCTTCTCGATCTTGGCTGTGGCGTCTGCGACATCCTTCTTGCTATAGCTGCCCTGGCCGCTGTCGAGGAGCTTCTGAGCCGCCTCGACCGCAGTGGTGAGAGCTGCATAGGAATCCTTGGTGTAGACGGACTCGCTGTAGCCCGCGGCCTTGGAAAGCGCTGCTACGAGCGCAGAGGTATCGACACCAGCCTTGACCTCGACCTCATAGGATGCGGTCTTGGAGGGGTCGAGTACCGACGCCACCGTGATCTTTGCCTTGCCGGCCTTGTTGGCACGCAGGTAGTAGCTCACGCTATCGCCAGCCTGAACAGCGGAGACGCTTACCACAGAGGGGTCGGAGCTCTCGACCGTCACATAGGGGTAGCCAGCGCTCTCAGGCGTAGCCTTGGCGTCGACGGGCGTAATGTCGCCTTCAAAGAACTCGGTCTGGTTCTTGCCTAGCTCGACACCCTCGATGGCCTCGACACCCTGCGTGTAGTTGAAGTTGACCTCACGCAGTGTGAGCATCTGGTCACCCGATGCCTCAAGCGGCGTGACCTCGACCTTGGTCGCCTTCTTGCCCTTGTTCTCGGCAGAGAGGTCAAAGGCGTAGCGAGCCAGGAAGGAATCGTACTCCCCGCCCGCGAACTCTTGGGTCGAGCCATCCTCGAACGTCACGACAGCCTTGATCTTCTGCACGGTTCCGTTGCCACCGTTGCGGTTAACGACCTCGACACTATCGAGTTTCGACGGCGTCTTAAATGCGAATGTCATCGTGGTGGGAAGCTTCACGTAACTCGGAAGCTTACCCTCGCTGTCCCAGTTGCCGCTCCAGTTCCATAGGAACTCAAAGCCGTTGTCGCCCTCGTTATTATCGAACAGCGCGTTATAGCTCTTCTGCTGGATAAGTTTCTCGACGTTGGTCCCGTCGTCGGTCGTGAGCTCATCGTTGGTCATCGTGATGTTGAAGGCGTCCTGACCGTACTCGGCGACCGTTGGCTGAGGAACATCCGGCATCGTCACCGTGCCGTCGCTCGCAAACTCAAGTGCGTCGCATGCCGGACCGATGAGCCAAGATGTCGAGGGCAGTTCGACCTTGCCGGCGGTCTTGGCCTTGAGCTTGAAACTCGCCACCGCGCCGGTACCGTTGTAGAGCTTGCCATCGCCGCGGTTGGCAAAGGCGAGATTGATAGTCTGCGTTCTGTCCGCGAACTGGACCTTCTCGCGAGACAGGTTCTCCATGCCGGCAGTCGAGCCGTCCTGCGCGATGCTCTCGGACACAAACTCGAACTGGTCGCTCTTGAAGTTGACGAGAGCGCCCAGGGCGTTGACGTTCTTGGCGTCGGCCGCATAGACATCAACGGTGATCTCATCACCGGCCTCGACCTCGGTCTTGCTCGGAATCACCGCGAGCGAACCTGCGACCTTTCCCTTTTGTTTAGTGCCGCCGTCAAGACCCGCCATGGTGAACGAGTAATCGTAGACGTCGTAAACGCCGTTATCGTTGAGGTCGGCGAAGTGGTCGCGGATCTGCGAACCGAACGTCGGGGTATCGGGCTCGCGATTCTCGAGGCCCAGATAGTTCTTCATGTTGGAGTAGTCTCCGTCGGAGATCGTGGCCTTGTTGAGGTTGGAGCCCACGGCGAAGCCATCCGTGCCGTCGGTCTTGTAGATGGCAATCTCGGACGCGGAGAAGAAATTACCGACCGAGGCGAGCGGTGTCATGCGCACGTAACGGGCGGCCACGGTGCCGTCAAACGCTACCGTCTTACAATCAGCGGAACGTGCCCAATCGACCTCCTGGCTCGTCCAGTGGACGCCATCGAGACTCGTCTCAACACGCATCTTGGTCACAGTGCCGTTGCCGGCGTCATCGCGCGGATAGTACTCGAGCTTATCGAGCTTGTAAGCGCGTCCATAGTCAACGGTAAGCGCCTTGCCCAGATCGTTGCCACCGGAGTGGAAACCGCCGTCGCCCGACTGGAACTCATGGTCGAAGGCGAGCTCGGCCTTATGGCTGCCGTAAAGTGAGCCCTCCCAGGTGATTTGCTCGGCGTCGGGGACGTTCCGCCACGGATCGAGTGCGGAGTTCGCCTCGAGCACATCGCTCCAGGCGGAGTAGCCCTCGGCGTTGCGCGAACGAATCTGGTAGGTGTGCTTGCTATTGTAGGCGAGGTCGGTGTGCGTGAACTCGGCCGCATCACCCACGGCGAACACGGTGCCGTCGACCTTAAGGTCGTAGGAGGTAGCACCATCGACCTTTCCCCAGGTGAGCTTGATGCTCGTTGGGGTCGTGACGTCCTCGGGGGCAGCAAGGTTCGTGGGTGCGGAGAGGCTCTCGTTGAGGCGATCGGCTGTGAGCGTGGCGTCGGCGTTCACGAAACCGCCCAGCTCGAGCGTCTGCGCCGCCGCAGCAACATCGGTCTTCGCGAACTTGACGTAGACCTTGGGGTTCGTGGTGATCTTGGTGTTGTTAAAGCTCTCGCCCCGCTCGGCCTCGGTGCCGTCCACATCGCTGCCGTAGTGGTTGAGGTTAGGGGTCTCGCTGTAGAAGTAGACCGCCTGGCCGGCCTCGGGGGTCGCGGTGTCAAAGGTCTCCTGCGAGTCGACCTCAACCACGTTGAGCGCGGATCCGCCGTTCTTGGCGACGACGCTCATGGGCTTGGCGGACACGTTGGCCACGAAGGTCGTGGTGCGATTGGAGTCGTAGCCGTTGTAGCCACCCTGCGAGGCTTCGGCGGTAAAGGTCGCGGTGCCGCCTGCGGCCTTGGATCTGTAGACGGTGCTCACATGCTCACCGTAGGAGATATTGTCGATCGTACCGTAGGAATCGTCCTCAGTCGTGTTGTTCTCGATGGAGGAGCCGTCGTCCTCGTACTGCGTAAAGGTGCCGTCGCCCTCGGTGGCGAAGAACTCGACGATACGCTGGCTGCGGTCGGTACCCTTGGTGTTGGTGTCGCTCACGGCCTCGGGGTTGTTGTTCTCGGCGTACATCGGCACGATAGCGTTGGCCTTCACAAACAGCGGCAGCTTCCAAAGCGGAGCCTCGTAGTTGTTGAGAACCTGGCCGCCGCGATACTGCTTACCCGAGAAGTAATCGATCCAGATGGTGGGATTCTCGTCGGTGCCGTAGTTGGGGAGGTAAATCCCATTGCGAATGTCGTTGCCGTTCTCGTCTGCCTGGGTATCCTGATACACCGGTGCCACTAGGAAGTTCTCACCGAACATATACTGGTACTGCGTCGAGGTGCTTGCGGCGTACTCGGAGTTATCGGAAAGCAGCATGGCGCGGATCATGGGCAGGCCGGCATCGCCGTTACCCGTGTCGATGTTGGCCGCCGAGGCCGCGCTCGTGTAGATATAGGGCATGAGCTGCGCCTTGAGCTTGAGGTAGAAGCGCGAGATGCCTGTGTAGGGATCGCCGTGCGTCATGGGCGATTTACGGTAGGTGCCCCAACCGTCCATGTCGAGCATAGAGGGCGTGAACGTCTTCCACTGGTAGTCACGCGCAGAGATGATGGGGTCGCCGCCAAAAATGCCATCCATGTCGGAGCCGATGTTGGGGTTGCCCGAAAGACTCTGACCGATATACGTGGGGATATGGAAGCGAATGTACTCCCAGTTACCGCCATACTGGTCGCCGGTCCAAATGCCACCAAAGCGCTGCGTGCCGGCCCAACCATCGAGCGTGATGATGTTGGGGCGCTTGTTAGCGCCGGTCGTCACCGTGTCATAAGCTGTCTTGATGCCATTAAGACCAAAGGAGTAGCCAGATCCAACCCAGGCAACGTCGGTCTTAAGGGTAGTGATGCCTCCCGTCTTGACCTCGGCGTCGAAGTCGCGAAGCAGATGCCACGGGGTCTCAGGGTTGCTGTCGGGCTCAAGGTTGGACTGGGTCCACAAGCCCGTGCTCACACCCTTTGAGTTGGCATACTCGGTGAACTTCTTAAGGTTGTCGACGTTGGCACGCACAGCGTTAAGACGGTCGGCCGAGCTCGCTCCGTCGGAGTTGACGCCGCCGGTCTTGTAGTAACCGTTCTGGCCATAGCCGGCGCCGTAGCCGTCGTTCGGCAGGAACCAGCCGAGCGGCATGTCGCTGTCCTCGTAGTCATCGATAACCTGCCGAGCAGAGAACTGGCGGTCGAAATCGGTCGCTTTCATGTTCTCGGTATCAACCGTAGGGCCCTCACCGTTGAGCGTCTCGGCCGCAAGTGTGCCGTCGAGCTTGTAGCCCGTCGACATGCCAGACTCGTACTTAACGTCGCCCTTCTCGCTCGAGGACTTGCTGCCCTTGGTCTCCCACTTCTTTTGACCCGAGGTCGTTGACCAGCCATCACGGTTATAGGCATTAAGATGACCAAGGTAGAACCCGTACTCGGGCAGCAGTACCGGGTTACCGGTCACCTTGTAGTAGTCCTGCAGCATCTCAGTTGCCACGTTCGAAGCTCCCTCGTTGGTCGCCACGAAGTAGTAGGCATCAAACTCATTCTCGCTGTGCAAAGTCGTGACCGTCGATGAGTCCGTGGAACCGAAGTCGTAGGAACCCTCTGCAAACGTGTTTCGGAGCACGCCGTAGCCGTCACTCGTCCAATAAAACGGGTTGGGCGAGGCAACGCCGCCATCGGTCCAGTTGTTCGTGTTGGAGATGGCGATGGTCTGGTTGGTGTGCAGGAAGCGTCCGTTCTGGGTGCCGCCGCCAAAGAAGTTCTCGGACTTCTCCTTGGCGAGCGTCTGGACGGTACCCTTCTTATCAAGGTCGAGGGACGCGGACTCGGAAACCACGACACGGTCGCCTGACTTGATACTCATCTTGCCAGTCGCCTTGTCCAGGATCACGGTCGCCTTTCCGCCGGTGATCTCGATAGTGTCGCCCTTGTCGGCAACCGTCGCACTCGGCTTGCTGTAGGTGTCCGAGGTATCGGGCTGAGCCTGGATCTTAGCCGTGTGGGACTTACTGCGCGGCGTGGCGTACTCGGAAAACTCACCCTTGGGGTCGACGTTATAACGGAAAATACCGTCCTCGAGGAACGTAATACGGCCCTTGATGCCGTCAGCGAAATCGATGTCGACGACATTCGAGGCAGACTGGGACACGGTCGCCGAGTCGACGCCCTTGAGTGGCGTGGCAATCGCCTGCTGGGGATTGGCAAACACGAGCGTCGCTGCAGTGGCAACGAGGACCGCGCTTCCCTTCACCCACCGTTTCGTAAAAATGGAATTCCTACACACCTGGACTCCTTTCCTCCGACATGCGGAAGCGTCGCGGACGCACGCCCTGCAGCATGGGCGAACGCATCAAACGGGGGGGTGTTCGGTACATTCCGTGCAGTGGGCCCACCCGTTACCAAGGGGTCAACTGGTAGTAACCAGATATCCACCTATTAGGTCGAATCAGCATACGGGAGCAGTTGCGCAACCAAGTTCGGAATTCTCCCAGTGGTATTAAAATGAGCGTCAATGGCAGGGTGGGCTAAATAAGCCATACCAATTGGTTCTTCAGTCAAATACCAATTAAGCAAAAATGTACTGTTTATCTGGTATTACACAGACCGTACCTCTCCCTCGGGAGCTGGGCTTCGCGAAGTTTCCCGAGAGAAAGGCTCAGCCGCCACCCTGCGACCTACCGGATATTGCCATGACGTACGTTGACTGATTTGGTTTGGATAAAAAGGTTGACGGAGAGTGATGGGCGGTTAGTTCAGATACGTATAATTTGGCCGTGGCCTTGGGCACGAAATTGCCGCTTGGAAGCCGACGCGGACCCAGTATTGGGCCGTTCCCGGCTTGGCTGAGCATCTTGATCGATTCAGATTGCCAAAAGTAGGCCGAATGAGTCCAAATCGATCTTCTCCTACTCTCTAATAAATACGAATTTGAACTAACTGTCCAGAGGCGTCCTCGACTAACAGCAAAAAGGCCTCCATACAAAGAGTGGGCCCTGCCGCTCGAACGAACGGCAGGGCCCACTCTCATTTTCTATTTAGCCTTAGTCATCGCACAAAGCCCCTTCGGCAGCACACGGTGCACCCAAGTCACCGAAGGCCGGGGCGGAGGGGGCCGAGCTTCCCACTGAGCGACTCTGCTTGCAGCCGGAGCGAAGGGGGAACTCGGCCCCCTCCGCCCCGGCCGGACAGGTCACACTACACCGTGTGCTGCGGCAGGTCCTGAAGGGCGATGACGTCCATTCCCATGTCGTTGGCGCTGCCGTGACCCTGCTGGTCCTCGCGCACCGCCTCGATGGCACTCACGTACGTGTTGGCGGCAGACATCGCGGTCACGCAGGTCACGCCGCGTCGCACGGCCTCGGTACGTAGCAGATAGCCGTCGCCGCGCGAGCCCGGACCGTACGGCGTGTTGATGATCACCGCGATCTTGCCATCGGCGATGAGGTCGCCGATGTTGGGGCGCTCGCCGTCGTGCGGGCCGCTAATCTTCTCCACGATCTCGCACGTCACGTTGCCTCCACGCAGCACGCGCGCCGTACCCTCGGTGGAGCAGATGTCAAAGCCCAGGTAACGCAGGATACGCGCGACCGAAAGGATGTGGCGCTTGTCGCGGTCGCACACGCTGATGAATACCTTGCCGGCGCTCGGGTCGGGCAGCTTGTAGTCGATCGCCAGCTGCGTCTTGGCGTATGCCTCGGGATAGCTCTTGGCGATACCCATGACCTCGCCCGTCGACTTCATCTCGGGCCCCAGGATAACGTCGGCGCCCGGGAAACGACCCCAGGGCATGACGGCTTCCTTCATGCAGAACCAATCGAGCTGACGCTCGTCGCTCGGCAGGCCCAAGCTCGCGATGGAATCGCCCGCCATGATACGTGCGGCACACTTGGCCAGCGGCACACCGGTGGCCTTGGAGATAAACGGCACGGTACGGCTTGCGCGCGGGTTGGCCTCGATCACGTAAACGGTCTCGCCCTTAATGGCGTACTGCACGTTGACCAGGCCGCGCACGCCCAGCGCCATCGCGATGCGGCGCGTGGTCTCGCGAAGCTTTGCCTGCAGGCTCTCGCTAAAGCTAAACGGCGGAATGCAGGTCGCGGAGTCGCCGGAGTGGATACCAGCTTCCTCGATATGCTCCAGGATACCGCCGATGTAGACCTCCTCGCCGTCGCACAGGGCGTCGACGTCCGACTCGATTGCACCCTCCAGGAAGCGGTCCAGATACACCGGGTAGTCGGGGCTAATGCGCGCGGCCTCGGCCATGTAATCGCGCAGATGCTCGGCATCGTAGGCGATCATCATGCCGCGGCCGCCCAGCACGTAGCTCGGACGCACCAGCAGCGGGTAGCCGATGTGCGCGGCCACGGCCTCGGCCTCCTCAAACGAGGTTGCCTGGCCCGCCGGCGGATACATAATGCCCAGCTTGTCGAGCAGGGCGGCAAAGCGCTCGCGGTCCTCGGCAAAGTCGATGGCGTCGGGCTTAGTACCCATGATGTTCACGCCGCTCTCCTCGAGCATGCGCGCCAGCTTAAGCGGGGTCTGGCCACCGAGCGTCACCACGACGCCGTCGGGACGCTCAACGTCAATGACGTCCATGACGTCCTCGTAGGTGAGCGGCTCAAAATACAGGCGGTCGGACGTGTCGTAGTCGGTCGAAACGGTCTCGGGATTGCAGTTGACCATGATGGTCTCAAAGCCGCGGGCCGCCAGCGCGTAGCTCGCGTGCACGCAGCAGTAATCGAACTCGATACCCTGGCCAATGCGGTTGGGGCCGGCGCCCAGGATCATCGCCTTGGGCTTGCCCGCCGGCGTGGTCTCGTCGGGAGCCACGCACTTCTTGGCATCCGGGCTTGTGCGGTAGATGTTCTCGTACGTCTTGTAGTGGTACTCCGTGGCGCTCGAGAACTCCGCAGCGCAGGTATCGACCGTCTTCATGCTGGGGACCACGCCCAAGCCCTTGCGGTAGGCGCGCACAAAGCGCTCGTCCGAGCCGGTCAGCGCGGCGATCTCGGCGTCGCTCGTGCCATACTGCTTGAGCAGGCGCATCGCGTCGGCGTCGATATCCTCCACACGCAGGCCGCGGATGCTTTCCTGGACCTGCACCATGTCGTTGATGCGGTTGAGGTACCACGGATCGATACCGCAGATGGCATGGATGCGGGCGATGTCCCAGCCACGACGTAGGGCCTCGACCACAAAGAAGATGCGGTGCTCAGTCGGGGTGCCCACGGCCTGGGCGAGTTCATCATCGCTCAGTTTGTCAGCGCCCTCCTTGCCACCGGCGCAGATGCCCTGATGCCCGTCCTCCAGCGAACGCATGGCCTTGCCGAAGGCCTCCTCAAAGGTGCGGCCGATCGCCATAATCTCGCCCACGGCCTTCATGCGCGTGGTGAGCGTGGGGTCGGTACCCTTGAACTTCTCGAAGGCAAAGCGCGGCACCTTGACCACGCAGTAGTCAATCGTGGGCTCAAAGCAGGCGGGCGTTGCCTTGGTGATGTCGTTGACGATTTCGTCGAGCGTATAGCCAACGGCCAGGCGCGCGGCGGCCTTGGCGATGGGGAAACCCGTGGCCTTGGAGGCCAGTGCGGACGAGCGGCTCACGCGCGGGTTCATCTCGATGACGATCAGGCGGCCGGTGTTGGGGTTCACGGCAAACTGCACGTTGGAGCCACCGGTCTCGACGCCGATCTTCTCAAGAATGGCGAGCGAGGCCACGCGCATGCGCTGATACTCAAGGTCGGAGAGCGTCTGCGCCGGCGCCACGGTGATGGAGTCGCCGGTATGCACGCCCATGGGGTCGAGGTTCTCGATGGAGCACACGATGATGCCGTTGCCGGCGTGGTCACGCATGACCTCCATCTCGTACTCTTTCCAGCCCTCGATGGACTCCTCGACCAGCACCTCGTGGGCAGGCGAGAGCTCCAGGCCCTGGCTCACGATGGAGACGAGCTCCTCGTGAGTGTGAGCGATGCCGCCGCCGGCGCCGCCGAGGGTAAAGCTCGGGCGCAGTACGCAGGGATAGCCCACGCGCTCGGCGATAGCCTCGGCGTCGGCCACGCTGTAGGCATAGCCCGAGCGCGCGACCTCCAGACCAATCTCGGCCATGGCCTCGTTAAAGAGCTTGCGGTCCTCGCCGCGCTCGATAGCGGCAAGGTCGCAGCCGATCATCTCGACGCCATACTTGTCGAGCGTGCCGTCCTTTGCCAGCTCGACGGCGGCGTTCAGACCGGTCTGGCCGCCCAGCGTGGGCAGCAGCGCGTCCGGGTGCTCTTTCTTGATTACGCGCTCGATAAATTCGGCGGTGATGGGCTCGACATAGGTGCGGTCGGCAAGACCCGGGTCGGTCATGATGGTCGCCGGGTTGGAGTTGACCAGGATGACCTCAAAGCCATCCTCCTTGAGCACCTTGCAGGCCTGGGCGCCGGAGTAGTCGAACTCGCAGGCCTGGCCAATAACGATGGGGCCCGAACCAATAACGAGGATGCGCTTGATGTCGGTACGTTTCGGCATGTTAGTTCTCCTCGGTCGCAGCGTTCTCGGACTCGGCGAAATTCCAGCCGGCGAGGCGGTCCTTCGCGGTGTCGATGTCCAGGTAGTTCTCCTCGCCGTCCATGAGTCGCGTAAAGGCGGTAAAGAGATAGTGGGCATCGGTGGGGCCAGGCGAAGCCTCGGGGTGGTACTGGACCGAGAAACACGGGGCGTCGAGCAGCTGGATGCCCTCGGCGGTGCCGTCGTTGAGGTTCACATGTGTCAGGCGAATGCGACCAAAGCGCTCGTTCATCACGACCGGCGCGATGCCGCGACGCACCCAGGCGCGCAGGTCACCGTCGGCCGCATGCTCGGTTTCGCCGCCGGAAAGCTCCGGAATCAGTTTGCCCAGACTGGGGAACAGCAGGCCAAAGCCGTGGTTTTGCGCGGTGATCTCCACGCGACGGCTCACCAGATTCATAACCGGCTGGTTACCGCCACGGTGACCGAATTTAAGCTTTTCCATTTGGGCGCCGCAGGCCAGGCTGATCATCTGGTGACCGAGGCAAATGCCAAAGACCGGCACCTTGCCGATCAGCTGCTGTACCTGCTCATAGGTCTCCACCACGGCATCGGGGTCGCCGGGGCCGTTGGACAAAAAGACGCCATCGGGATTCATGTCGAGCACCTGCTGGGCGGGCGTATCCCACGGCACGACGGTGAGATCGCAGCCGGCACGGACCAGGCCCTCCAGAATACCGCGCTTCACACCGCAGTCGTAGGCGACCACTTTGTGACGGGCAGGAGCGGCAGCCGCAAGCGCAAAGTCATGCGTGGCAGGCAGGTCGGCGGCCACAAACTCGTGAGGCGCGGGGCAACTTACGGTCTTGACCAGGTTCTCGCCTACCAGCGTGGGCGCAGCGGACAAGCGCTCGGCAAGCTCGTCGACGTCGAAGATCTCGGTCGAGATAATGCCCATCTTGGAACCATTGTCGCGCAGATGGCGCACCAGAGCGCGGGTGTCGATACCCTCGATAGCGACGATGCCGTGAGCGCGCAGGTACTCCGGCACACTGACGGCCGAGCGCCAGTTAGAAGGCGTGGCGCACATATCGCGAACGATCATGCCGCGCATAGCCGGAGCGCTCGCAGGGCGCACGGCGTCGCCGGGGAAGGCCGACTGGACATCGGTCTCGTCGATACCGTAATTGCCGATCTGCGGATAGGTCATGGTTACAATTTGGCCGGCATAACTCGGGTCGGTCATGACCTCAAAGTAGCCCTCGAGCGAGGTGTTGAAGCAGACTTCGCCGGTCGCGGTGCCCTCGGCGCCGCATGCACGTCCATAAAAAATGGTCCCATCCTCAAGATACAGGATACAGGGACCGCAGGTGCCCTTGCTGGTTTTGGCCAGCATACGCTGGCAAAGCTCGCTGGGCGCGAAGGTGCGGGCGGCAGCGCCCGCGGTATGGTTGTTCGCCATAATTCTCCTTCCCGGTCTCACAGGACCGGCTTAAAGGTGTGTAGTTAGGCCTCGCGGTATTGTAACCGCAAGCATGCCTCATGGCGTTAATTTCATCGAAATGTTTACGAAATGATAATTATGACTTTCTATGCATAATGATTATTTAATCCCCGTCCCAGAAAAATTATCCCGCGTGGGCTTGTGGCTCACGCGGGATAATGGCCTCTTACTTTTGCTTGTCCTGTTCCAGCAGATCGGACGGTGAGCGATCGGGCTTGCCGCCGCGGAAAATCTCGCGGCCATGCAGACGATGCTCCAGGTCACGTTCGGCCTTTTCCTCGTCAATCTTGGTCTGGCTCACCACCGGGTCCTCGATCAGCGACGAAACCGAGTTCACCTGTTTTTGAATGCGCTCGGCAATGGTGTCGTCCATGCTTACGATGCGCATCTTCCAGTCGATACTCGTGGCGTTGGATGAGCTCTTGGTCCACACAAACGTCAAAATGGCGCTCTGATGACCCCGCGCGGGAAACATGCCAAAGAAGGAATCGTGCTGAATGTTGCTATCCTCGTCGATATAGGCGTGAACGTTATACACCACGCGGTCGATCTTATCGTTGAGCAGCGCGTTGGTCGCAAGCGCAGCGGCCTGAATCTGCCCGTTGGACAGCAGCTCGAGCTCGTTGGCAGACGATGTGTCCAACACCGTCACCTCGACCGTGCCCGTACGCTCATCAGCTTCATCGACGGTAAAGTCGAGCGGGAACTGCGTAAAGCCGTTGCCCCACTCAAGGCCGCCCTTCAGCGCCGTCGAAACGGTATCCACCGAAACGCTCTCGGACAGGTTGGCGGTGTTCAGGCGTCGCATCACGCCGTAGCCAATCTGCATGCCCACAATCAGCACCAAGATGCCAATGACCACGGCCATGGCAGTCTTCGTAATGGTATGGCTCACCTGCGAGCCCGAAGGATCGTCCTCGGACAGCGGGTCGATATGTTTTGCCTGGCTCGCGCGGTCCTCGCTGCGCAGCTGCGCTAGCGCCGCTTTGTCACCGCGCTTGGCCGCAGCCTCCTTCTCACGCATGCGCTCGGTTCGCTTTTTGGCAAGCGTGGGATCCAAGACACCGGATGCATCGATTTCGGAGAATAACTCCGTCACTTCTTCCGGAGTCAAAGGGTTCTTGTCAGCCATAAACTTCCTGTCATATCAATCAGTCGAGCTCGTGCGCACGCGCACCTTCGAACTGCATTCGATAGTAACGGGCATAGGTGCCGCCACGGGCGAGAAGCTCCTCGTGCGTGCCACGCTCCACAACGCGACCATGCTCAACGGTCGCAATCTCATCGGCATGCTTAATAGTCGAAAGACGATGGGCGATGATAATCGTGGTGCGGCCGCGTGCCAGCTCTTCGAGTGACTCCTGCACCGCCTCCTCGCTCTCGTTATCCAAAGCACTCGTCGCCTCGTCCAAAATCAGGATCTTGGGGTTCTTGAGAAACACACGCGCAATGGCAACGCGCTGCTTTTGGCCGCCCGAAAGACGGCTGCCGCGCTCGCCCACGACCGTGTCATAGCCCTGTGGAAGCGACTCGATAAAGGCATCGATGTTGGCGCGACGGGCGGCCTCGGCGATCTCTCCTGCCGTAGCGCCCGGCTTGCCGTAGGCGATGTTCTCGCCAATCGTGCCGTCAAACAGATAGACATCCTGCTGCACCAGGCCGATGGCGCGACGCAGGCTCTGCTGCGTCACATCGCGCACGTCCTGGCCGTCGATGCTAATGGATCCGGCAGCCACGTCATAAAAGCGCGGCAGCAGCGAACAGGTCGTGGACTTGCCGCCGCCCGAAGGGCCAACCAAAGCGATGGTCTGCCCAGGCTTGATGGACAGATTCATATGGTCGATAACGGGACGCTCTTCGGCATCGCCCTCGCCCAGCTCAACGTCCTCGTAGTTAAAGCACACGTCGTGATACTCCACGGCGCCGGCAGTCACCTGCAGATCCGTAGCGCCCGGCTTGTCCTGGATATCCGGCGCGGTCGAGAGCACCTCGTCCATGCGCTTAAAGCCGGCGATGGCCTTCTGATACGTTTCGGCCGAATTGACGAGTGTCTCGAGCGGCGTGCAGAACAGCGAAATATAGAGTGCAAAGGTCGCCATATCGACCGCCTGCAGCTGTCCCTGGGCGACCAGCCAGCCGCCCAGCAGCACCACGATCACATAGAGCACACCCGAGAGCAGGCCATACGTCGCGGTATAGACGCCCATGGCGTGATACATGTTCTCCTTGGACGAAAGATAGCGATTGTTGGAGGCGCGGAACTTGAAGCGTTCGGTCTCCTCATTGGCAAAACTCTTGACCACGCGCATGCCCGCCAGCGAATCCTGCAGCTGCGCATTGATGCCGCTGATCTTTTTGCGGTTGTCGCTAAAGACCTCGCGCATGCGCATGTTCTGCCAAAACATGATGACCGCAAACGCCGCCGTCACCACGGCCATGGCGAGCGCCAGCACCGGGGCGATGGTAAAGAGGATCACAAACGAGCCGATAATCTCGATGCCGCAGATGATGATCCACTCGGGCACGTGGTGCGCCGCCTCGCAGATATCGAACAGGTCGTTGACCACGCGGCTCATCATGTCGCCCGAGCTGTTGCGGTCAAAGTACGCAAAGCTAAAGCGCTCATACTGGTCAAACAGGTCCTCGCGCATCTTGGACTCCATACGCGCGCCCATCACGTGACCCCAATAGCTCACAAAATAGCGGCAGGCGCAGCGGGCGGCATACATCAGCACCAAGCCCACCGCAATCATGCCGAGCGCCTGCATAATGACAGCCTGACCCTGAGTAAAGAGCCCACCGGTCAAATTGCGCAGGATAATGGGGAACGCCAGGTCAATGGCGGCAAGCACCAGAGCACAAACAGTATCGGCAACAAAAAGCCCCATCTGGGGCTCGTAATACGAGAGAAACCTTTTAAACATGCAATCCTCGAAGAGAAATAAATAGCGTGAGAAATCCGGTTGAACCGGTCAGGCTGAAAACAAAGCGTCCCAACAAGCATAACGCCGATGTTCTGGCAGCGTCAGCGAAAACGTCCCTAAGCGAGCAAGGTGCCTTGAAAGAGGAGCGACGCGTACTTCGGTACGCGAGCGACGATTGAAAGGCAGATTGCCGCTTAGGGGCGTTTGCAGCGTCGACTCGTTACGCGGTTTGGTAAAACCGCGTAACCTAGAGCTCCGCACCCCCAAGGCGATGCGCGATGCTATCACAGGCCAAGGCGCCCACGACGGTCTTGGCGTCTTCGATCTTGCCGTCGAGCACGGCGTCGATCAGCTCGTGCAGCGGCACCAGGTCAACGTTGACAAACTCGTCATCGTCGGGGCTGGGCGCATCAAACTCCAGCTTGGTAGCCAAGTAGATGTGAATGATCTCGTCGCAAAAACCGCAGGACGTGACAATCGACGTCAAAAAGCGAATGCGACCGGCCCTAAAGCCCGTCTCCTCGTGTAGCTCGCGCTTAGCGCAATCGAGTGGGTCCTCGCCCGGGTCGAGCTTGCCGGCGGGAATCTCGACCGTCACGCGGTCGATGGCGGTGCGGTACTGACGCACCAGTACGATCTTGCCGCTCTCGGTCAGCGCCACAACGGCCGCCGCACCCGGATGGCGAACGATATCGCGGGCACTGCGGCGACCGTTGGGCAGCTCAACCTCAAGACGGTGGACGTCGAGGATCTTGCCCTTCCAGGCGCACTCCTCCGAAAGAATCTTCTCGTGCAGCTCGGCATCGTGCGGGTCGTCGTCGCCCAGCACCAGCGCCGGCTCGTCAGCGACCTCGCCACCAGGTTCGCCCTCGGCGTGCCCATACATGCGGCTGTCCTCCTCGACGATCTGTGCGTCCACGAGCTCTTCGTTCTTCTCGTCCATCCGTCTCATTCCTCTCGGATTTTAGGCATCCCAGGCGTCGCGGCCGCGCAGCGCACGCAGGCCGATGTCGTGGCGCAGGGTCTTACCCTCAAAATCAATCTTCTCGCAGGCCTCGTAGGCAAGGTTGCGAGCGTTCTCGAACGTGTCGCCCAGAGCGGTCACGGCAAGCACGCGGCCACCATTGGTCACGAGCTGGCCGTCCACCACGGCAGTGCCCGCGTGGTACACGGTCACGTTCTCCATGGCCTCGGCATCGGCAATACCGGTGATGACTTTGCCCTTCTCGTAGCTGCCGGGATAGCCCGCGCTCGTCAGGACAACGGCCACGGCCCACTCGTCGCGCCAGTCGAGCTCAATCTGATCAAGCTCGCAGTTGGCGCAGGCGAGCATAACCTCGACCAGGTCGTTCTTGAGGCGCGGCAGCACGACCTGCGTTTCGGGGTCGCCAAAGCGGGCATTGAACTCCAGCACCTTGGGGCCGGCGGGGGTAAGCATAAAGCCGCCGTACAGGCAGCCGCGGTAGTCGATGCCCTCGGCAGCAAGCTCGGCCACGGTCTGCTCCATGACCGCCACCATGGTGGCGTGCTCCTCGTCGGTCACGATGGGCACCGGGCTGTAAACGCCCATGCCGCCGGTGTTGGGGCCAAGGTCGCCCTCGAGCGCACGCTTGTGGTCCTGCGAGGTGGCCATGGGGCGCACGGTCTTACCGTCGGTAAAGGCCAGCAGCGAGCACTCGGGGCCAACCAGCATCTCCTCAATGACAACGGTGTTGCCGGCATCACCAAAGGTACCGCCAAAGCACTCGCGCACGGCCTCTTCGGCCTGCTCGAGCTCAGTCGCCACGATAACGCCCTTGCCTGCGGCCAGGCCGTCAGCCTTCACGACCAGCGGGGCACCCTGCTCGCGCACATAGGCAAGAGCCGAAGCCTCGTCAGTAAACGAGCCGTAGGCGGCCGTCGGAATGCCGGCACGCTCCATGAGCTGCTTGGAGAATAGCTTGGAGCCCTCCATCTGGGCACCCTCGGCACCCGGACCAAAGCAGGGAATACCCGCCGCGCGCACGGCGTCGGCCACGCCCGCCACGAGCGGAGCCTCGGGGCCAATCACCACGAGTCCGCATCCATGGCTCTGGGCAAACGCCGCCACGGCCGCAGGATCGCAATCGTCGAGAACCACGTTCTCGCCGCAGCCCGCGGTGCCGCCGTTACCCGGCGCAATGTAGAGCTTGCCGGCGCGCGGTGATGCTGCGAGCTTAGCTGCCAAAGCGTGCTCGCGGCCGCCGCTGCCCAACAACAGGATGTCGATGGTTTGAGTGTCCGCCTTCAAGGGTGCCTCCTCTATGGATGAATGGCTCGCTCCGCGCGAGCCTTTTGCAAGCAAATATACCCCTCGGCCGCCCGCTTGGGCTGCAAAGGGGTATATCGCAATAACCGAATAGTGCCGATTACTTCCAGAATCGGTTGATGATCTGCTCGCGATCGGCGCCGACGCCAATGAACGTCACGCGGGTGTGTGCCAGATCCTCGATAAACGCCACGTAGTCCTGAGCCTCCTGCGGCAGCTCGTCAAAGCTGCGGCAACCGGTGATATCGCACTTCCAGCCCGGGAGCTCCTCGTAGATGGGCTTGGCATGCTCAAAGCGCGCCTGATGCTCGGGCACGCTGGTGTAGCGCTCGCCATCGACGTCGTAGGCAACGCACACCTTGATGGTGTCGAAGGCCGAAAGCACGTCGAGCTTGGTCAGGGCGATATCGGTGAGGCCGTTGACACGCGAGGCGTAGTTGGCGATGGGGCCATCGAACCAACCGCAGCGACGGCGACGGCCGGTGGTCACGCCGTACTCATAGCCTTCCTCGGTCAGCGTGTGGCCGGCCTCGGACTCATAGGAAAGCTCGGTGGGCATGGGGCCCGAACCGACGCGGGTGATATAGGCCTTCATGACGCCCAGCACGCGGTCGACATTCTTCATACCGACGCCGGAGCCGGTGATGGCGCCGCCAGCGGTGCAGTTAGAAGACGTCACGTACGGATAGGTGCCGTGGTCGATGTCGAGCAGCGTCGCCTGGGCGCCCTCGAACAGCAGGTCCTTGCCCTCGTCGATCATGTTGTTGAGCAGCAGGCTCGTCTCGGTGATGTAGGGGCGCAGGCGCTCGGCCATGGGCAGGTACTCGTCGCAGATCTGGTCCACGGTGTAGGTGGGCAGATGGTAGATGAGCTCGAGCTCGGGATTCACGCGGGCAAGAGCGGTCTCCAGCTTGTCGCGGAACAGCGCCTCGTCCAGCATGTCCTGCATGCGCAGGCCGATGCGGGCCATCTTGTCCTGGTAGCACGGACCGATGCCGCGCTTGGTAGTACCGATATTCTTCTTGCCGAGCTTCTGCTCAAAAGCGCCATCCAGATCGATGTGGTACGGCATGATGATGTGCGCATTGCCACTGATCTTGAGGTTCTTGGTGGTGATGCCGTCGGCCTCGAACATGTCAATCTCCTCAAGGACAACCTTGGGGTTGACGACGCAGCCGTTACCGATCACCGACACATGGTCGGAATACATGATGCCGGAGGGCACCTGGTGCAGGCCGTACTTCTTGCCGTTGACGACGATGGTGTGGCCGGCGTTATTACCGCCCGAATAGCGCACGACGGCATCAAAGTCGCCGGCGACCAGGTCGCAGATCTTACCCTTGCCCTCATCGCCCCACTGGGCACCGACCAAAACGGTTGACGGCATGTTTACTCCTTACATTCATGGACTGTCTACGCGCCACGCCGGCACGCAGAAGCACAAAACATTCCCAGTATACCCGTGCAACGGGTGCCTGTCCTACTCCTCGGTATGCGCCCCATCAAGCTCATAGAACTTGGTGGATGCCGGCAGGAACATCAGGTCGACGTCACCGATCGGGCCCGAACGGTTCTTGGCCACGACGATACGCGTAACGCCCTCGTCGGGTCGATCGTCACGCGAAGCCTCGGCCTCATCGGCGGATCGGTCCAAGAACATGACGATATCGGCGTCCTGCTCGATGGAACCCGATTCACGCAGGTCGGACAGCTGCGGGCGCTTGCCGGTACGGGATTCAACCTGACGCGACAGCTGTGACAGCGCGATCAGTGGAATCTTGAGCTCCTTGGCCATAATCTTCAGACCACGCGACATCTCCGAGACCTCGACGGTACGGCTCTCGGAGCGACGTCCCGGCGGAGGACTCACCAGCTGCAGGTAGTCCAGGATGATGATAGCCTTCTCCTTGTTGTGGAGCATGCGGCGGCTCTTGGCGCGGATCTCGGTCACCGTGGTGCCGGGCGTATCGTCAATCAAAATATCGAGCTTGGACAAGGTCTGCGTGGCCTCGTTGATATTGGCCCACTGCTCGGGGCTAATGCGGCCCGTACGGAAGTCGCTGATCGAGATCATGGCGTAGGCGCAAATCAGGCGCTGGGCAATTTCCTTGCCCGACATCTCTAGCGAAAAGAAGCCGACGGTATAGCCCGCAGCGGCGGCATTCAGCGCCAGGTTCAGAGCGAATGACGTCTTACCCACGGCAGGGCGGGCGCCGATAATGATGAGCTGACCCTCGCGGAAACCCATAAGCATGCGGTCGAGTGACGGGAAGCCGGTGGGCACGCCCGCGGCCTGTCCACCGGCCTTACACACTTCCTCGGCCTCGTTATAGGCCTCGACCATAAACTCGGTCAGTGTCTTATAGCTCGACTTAACCTCGCGCGCCGTGACCTTGAGCAGCTTGCTCTCGGCCAGCTCCACGACCTCCTTGGTGTCGGTAGGGGCGTTATAGGCCAGCGCGTTGATCTCGTTGGTGGCACCGATCAGCTCGCGCAGCATCGAGTCACGACGGACGATGGCGGCATGGTGCTGCCAGTTGACGAGCGACAGGGTCTGACCCATCAGCTCCAAAATGTAGGCCTCGCCGCCCACGGCATCAAGCTTGTTGATGCTGCGCAGGTAATCGATCAGCGAGATGGAGTCGATGGGAATGCGGCTGTTGTACATATCGACCATCGCGGTGTAGATGGTCTTATGAATGGGCCGGTAGAAGTCATCGGGCTGCAGCTCGACCTGGGCCTCCTCGACCACCTCGGGCGATAGCAGCATAGCGGCCAGTACGTTGGCCTCTGCATCTTGGTTTTGAGGGAGACCCAACTTGGAGCCGCGGTCCTCAACCGTCAGCCCCGTCTCCCTATCGTCGTATGCCATGAGCATCCTCATTCATATCGCTTGCGAGCATCCATAGTATCAGCCACGGTCCCAAAACGGGCCACGCGCCGCCAATCATCACCGAACGAAACGGATGAACGGTCCCGTATATAGGACTTCGACGCAACGTTCACCATGACACTCACTCAGCGCAAAAAACAAAAGGGCGCCCTGGTTTCCCAGAGCGCCCTTCTTAGAACAAGATTGTTGCGTTGCAGCAAATGCTACTCGGCAGCAGCCTCAGTCTCGACCTCGGCGGTCTCGGCCTCGGCGACCTCAGCGGCCTCCTCGACCTCAGCCTCGGCAGCGAGCTCCTCGGCGGTAACGCCGACGAGAACGACAACCTCGGCCTTGATCTCGCGGTACAGCGAGATGGCAACGGTGTGGGCACCGGCAACCTTGATGGGCTTACCGAGCTCGACGCGCTTGCGGTCGATGTCCATACCGAGCTGAGCCTTGATGGCGTCAGCGATCATAGCGGCGGTAACGGAGCCAAAGAGGATGCCCTCGTCGCCGACCTTGACGTCAACGGTGACCGTCTTGCCCTCAAAGGCAGCCTTGGTCTCGTTGGCGGTAGCCAGACGGACGGCCTCGCGCTTGGCGATGTTGTTGCGACGCTCGTCAAGCTGCTTGAGGTTGCCCTTGGTGGCGGCAACAGCGAGCTTCTTGGGGAACAGGAAGTTCTCAGCGTAACCCTGAGCGACCTCTACGACGTCACCCTCGCCGCCCTTGCCCTTGATCTCATCGAGAAGAATAACCTTCATGATGCGTCTCCCTTCTTAGCCGCGGTCGCGGTTGCCACGAGAGGAAACCACGGGGACGGTGTACGGCAGGAGAGCCATCTCGCGGGCGCGCTTGATGGCGTTGGCGATGTCATGCTGATGCTGCGTGCAAGCGCCAGTGACGCGACGGGGCTTAATCTTGCCACGGTCGGTCATGTACTTACGGAGAAGCTGAGTGTCCTTATAGTCGATGAACTCAGTGTTCTCCTTGCAGAACTGGCAGTACTTACGACGCGGCTGACGTGCAGAAAAATCATTAGCCATGTCAAAATACCTTTCGTTTGGCAACTTCGGCGAACCGAAGCCGCCTCTCACTCAAAAATAGGTGAACAACCCTTAGAACGGGATGTCCTCATCGTAGACGTCGACCGCGGGCGGCGTAGCCACCGGTGCGGCAGGACGTGCTGCGGGCGCGGGAGCTGCGGGGGCGTAACCGCCCTGGTCGTAGCCACCCTGGCCACCACGGGAGCTCATAAACTCGATCTCATCGACGATGACCTCAAGCTTGCTCCGGCGCTGGCCGTCGCGCTCCCAAGAGCTGTAGCGCAGCTTGCCCTCGATCGCGACCTTGTTTCCCTTTGCCAGGAAACGGCTCACGGCCTCGGCGCGGGTGCCGAACATGGTGCAGTCGACAAAGTTGGGATAGTCCTCCCACTCGCCAGTCTGCGCGTTGCGGCGACGATCGTTCACGGCGACGCCAAAGGACAGAACCTGGGTTCCGCCGGCGGTGGCGCGCAGCTCGGGATCGCGGGTGAGGTTACCGGTGATGTTCACTCGATTGATGCTCATAACTCACTACTTCCTCTTGGGGCACAAGCCCAGTCCAAAACGACAGTCTTACTCCTGGTCGTCGCGACGGACGATCATGTGGCGGACCACAGCGTCGGTGATGCGCAGGACGCGATCAAGCTCGGCGATCTGGGTAGGATCTGCGTGGAAGTTGATGAGGGTGTAGTCACCATCGGTGAGGTCGTTGATCTCGTAGGCGAGCTTGCGCTTGCCCCACTCGTCAACGGAGTCGACCTTGCCAGCGCCCTCAGCGATCGTGGTATCGATACGCTTCATAACAGCGAGACGAGTCTCGGGGTCGAGCGACGGGTCAACAAAGAACAGCAGTTCATAAGCCTTCATATTGTCACCTCCTCTGGGCAAATGTGGCTTCAGGTCGTGAAGGTGCGCCTGAAGCAGGAAAAGACTTGGTAATAATATCTTTCAACCTCCTAGGCTGCAAGAATATGCAGCTACAACCTCATGACCTCCACATATGTCCATGCTCACACGGCACTTCATGCGCATTCCAACCAAATGCTGACCAAATGCTTGACGGATCTGTGTTCAAGATACGGTGCCGTGGGGACAAGCTGAGCCAAGCCGCAGGTCAGCGGGCACAAGGCTGTGGTCGCAAAATGCATACCAGTGGCCCACAGCACCACCCAAAGATTTTTAAATTCATTGCCAAGTCGCTTATGAATACCCTTTTTTGAACAATTGAGTTGATCAACCACGCTGGTCGGAAGCCGTTTTTTGGGACCTCAAGCCCCACTGCAGCGCCAAGCACGGCCAAGCGTTGGTTGATTTCCGATCTCAGCCGAACACATTGAGCGGATAGGCCATT